>JBCBXS010000028.1:0-14515 GCA_039816475.1 Pseudomonadota bacterium
ATGTCACTTCGACGGTTTGGTCAGAGACCACGGAGCCCTGTTTGGGGTCGATCTGGGCCGTCGAGAGCTTTGCTGCGAGACCGCTTGTGCTTTCGATCTCGATACCGTCGCGCAGGCTCAATTGTCCGGAGGCCTGATCGTACGTCCCGCGCGTCGCAGCGATCTTTGTCACCGTGCGGTTCGGTTCGATGATCTTGCCGCTGATGGCCTCAAGCGCGATCGGGCCCTTCGCCTGGAAGTCTGACGTCGCCGTCTTCGCGGTTACGACGTATTGGCTGCCGTCCTTGTTGAAGCCTTCGTAGCGCGGGTTGCGCATGGCAACGCCCTTGCTCGAGGCGGACGGCAATTCGAACGACAGCGTACCGTCGTCGCCAACGTTGGCTGCGATCCTGAGGTTCGACTGCAGGAAGACGACATAGAGGCTGCAGAGGCCAAGTGCTGCAACGGGAAGTGCCGTCCTCAAGAACTTGACGAAGGCGGTGTTCCGACGCGCTGCCCGGAACGCGGTTGCCCGCTCCGGTGCTAGCAGCGCGGTCCCCGTCACCTGGGCGCGCGATGACGCCCGCACCAGTCGCGCACCGGCCGTGGCGTCCGCCGCAAGCTGTGAGGCATCCTGAGGCAATTGAACTCCGGCCAAGACAGATGGGGCGCGGTGAATACGGCCCGAACGGACGGGATTGGGCCTCCAACGTCAAGGTGACGCCGGCCCTCAGGCCCGCGCAAGCTGTGGGCGGCAATTGCGAGGATTCTGGGTCATGAACCCAGTTCTCCGGCCTCTCCCGTATCCAAGAGACCTGGCGACAAGCCCCGAGGCGTCAATGGGCGAAGATGTCGGCGTCTTCGAAGCCCGCGAGATCAAGGTCGCATCGGGTTGGCAGGAACGAGAAGGCGGCTTCTGCGAACGCCGTCCGGCCTTCGCGCGCGAGCATCATCTGCAGCTTGTCGTGCAGCGCGTGGAGATGAAGCACATCCGAGGCAGCATAGGCCTGCTGCTGATCGGTCAGCTTCTTCGCCGCCCAATCGGAGCTTTGCTGCACTTTCGAGAGTTCAACGCCGACAAGCTCGGAACAGAGGTCCTTGAGGCCGTGCCTGTCGGTGTAGGTCCGCGCGAGCTTCGAGGCGATCTTGGTGCAGAAGACGGGCGTGGTCGTCACGCCGAACGCCTTCTTCAGGATCGCAACATCAAAGCGGGCGAAGTGAAACAGCTTGAGGACGCTCGGGTCCTCGACCAGCCGCTGGATGTTCGGCGCGCTGGTCTGGCCCTGCGCGATCTGGACGAGATGCGCTGTGCCGTCGCCTGCTGAAAGCTGCACCACGCACAGCCGGTCGCGATGCGGTTTGAGGCCGAGCGTTTCGGTGTCGATTGCAACGCGATCGCCGAACGAGATGTCATCGGGGAGATCGCCCTGGTGGACCGAAATCTTGGCGTTGGGCATTGCGGTCCGTTTCCCGCGGCGGCGCCGGCAAAATGAGGCCAGTTGCGCAACCGCGTCAGGCGAATGGTGCCCAGAAGAGGACTCGAACCTCCACACCCATACGAGTACCAGCACCTGAAGCTGGCGCGTCTACCAATTCCGCCATCTGGGCAAGGCTTGTTGGACTAGAGGGCGGCATCGGCATTGTCAATTAACGCGCTGCCTCGGATGCCGGCGTGACGTGCAGCCGGCGCCCGGTCATTCTGTCGTCGCGCTTCCCACGCCGCGACGTGCGATGATATCGCGACCGGCATTGGTTTCGCCTGTCACCACCGGTGGCGGTGTAGGCGCTGCCAAGCCCCAGGCTGAAGACAGGTCTCCCGATGTCTGACTTACCCACCTCCGGACGCCTCGCGACGGTGTTTGGCGGCTCCGGCTTTATCGGACGCTATGTCGTGCGTGCGCTCGCCAAGAACGGCTGGCGCGTTCGTGCCGCTGTGCGTCGCCCCGATCTTGCGGGCCATCTGCAACCGATGGGTTTTCCCGGTCAGGTCCAGGCCGTTCAGGCAAACATTCGGTATCCGAAGTCGATCGCGGCGGCCGTCGATGGTGCCGATGCCGTGGTCAATCTCGTCGGCATCCTGGCGGCCACCGGCAAGCAGACGTTCGATGCGCTTCAAGCCGACGGCGCGCGCGATATCGCAACGGCCGCTGCGGCAGCCGGCGCGACGCAGATGGTGCAGGTCTCCGCGATCGGAGCTGATGCTCAGTCAAAGGCTGCTTACGCGCGGACGAAGGCGGAAGGCGAGGCCGGCGTACTGGCGGCCTTCCCGGGCGCCGTGATCCTCCGACCGTCGATCGTGTTCGGACCGGAAGACGAGTTCTTTAACCGGTTCGCTGAGATGGCGACGGTCTCACCTTTCCTGCCGCTGATCGGCGGCGGAAAGACGAAGTTTCAACCGGTCTATGTCGGCGACGTTGCCGAAGCGGTTCTCGTTGCCTGCGAGGGCGGGGCCAAACCCGGCACAACCTACGAGCTTGGCGGGCCTGAGGTTCTGAGCTTCCGGACGCTTCTCGACCGCGTTCAGGAATGGTCCGACCGTGACAGGGCCTACATGCCGCTTCCGTTTTTCGGCGCGAAGATCATGGGCGCGCTGACCAAGCCGCTGCCGTCCGGTCTACGACCGATCACGGTTGACCAGGTCCGGATGCTGCAAAGCGACAACGTCGTCTCGAAGGCGGCGTTGGACGAGGGCCGGACGCTGGCTGGGCTCGGCATCAACGATGCGACCGCGATTGCCGCGATCGTCCCAGCCTATCTTGAGCGCTTTAAGCCGAAGGGCCAGTACGCCCACTACCGCGGCTGAAGCCTCGCTTAAGCCTGAACGGTATTTCTAGGCCCCAAAAAGCAAACGGCCGCGCACATGCGCGGCCGGTGCAGCAGTTAGCGATATCAGCGAAAAGCGTTCGCCGAATGGGTGCTAGTGCACGCTTGCAATTTCAAGCTCGTCGCCATGCGCGTGCTCGATCGCGGTTTCACGATCGTCGGTCAACGCGATGGGGCGACCGTCGGCTGCGTGCAGCGCGAACAGGTTGAGGCCTTCCGGCAGACCGTCAACGCTTGGGAAAGCTTCGATCGCCTCGTCGGCTGTCATCTCGCGGATGTAGGCGAGTTCACCGTCGCCGAGTTCGGCGAGCTCCTCTTTGGAGATCAGCGGCGGCATGAAAGCGTCATCTCTGACCGCCGGTTCGTGATCGCGTTTACGAGTGCTCATGACACCTCTCCTTGTTTTAGAGGTCAGTGCCAGGCGATCCGACAGGATCCCCTGGCGGGCAAGCGTACCACGGTCACGCAACGTCAACCGATGGTCGCCGATTCGTCGCAATACGGTGTGACCTCCTGGGCACGCGCCGCCTGCGTTGAACTCTTCAACGCTTAAAGGCGAAATTCAGGTCCGAGTGACGAGACGCCGCTCATACCTTTGTGTTCCGGCCAATGGATATTCGCTGAACAGTCTTTTCCGGAAGCTGACGAACCAAATCGATCGCCAACAAACCGTTTTCGAGTGTCGCAGCATCGATCTCGATATCGGCTGCGAGAACGAACGAGCGCTGGAACTGCCGTGCAGCAATGCCGCGGTGCAGGTAATCCCGGTCGTCTTCTTCGGTCTGACGCCCGCGGATGACGAGCTGCCGGTTCTCGACCGTCACATCTAGTTGGTCTTCGGTGAAGCCGGCGACCGCCAGTGTGATGCGCAAGCGATCTGTGCCATCGTCGCCGGCGCGGAGTCGTTCGATGTTGTAGGGCGGGTATCCGTCGCCGCCGGACTTCCCGGCGCGATCCAACAAACGCTCGACTTCCTCGAACCCGAGGAACATCGGATGCGACGACAGCGACAAACGCGACATGACGGGGCGCCCTTTCCAGCAAAGCAGCAGCCGTATGACCGTCCGCACCGCGCGGACCGGCAATGCCGACAGCCCTCTCAGGAGGCCCTGCCTGCACCCCGTTGATATGGGCATTGAAACTGTGACTGCAACGCCACGGGCGTTGCCGGCAGCACGCGGCGGCGCCGGCCGGTTGCGCTTTTCGTGACGGAAGACGCGCTTCTCATTTTCGCAGGCGCCCTGATCGGTGGCTTTGTCAGCGGTCTCACCGGCTTCGGGACAGGTATCTCCGCGATGCCGATCTGGCTGCTTGTAACGCCGCCGGTGATCGCCGCTCAGCTTGCCGCTAGTTGCGGGCTGCTCGGACAGCTCCAGACGTTGCCGCGCATCTGGTCCGAGATCCGCTGGCGCACGGTTGGGCCATTCATCATCGCCGGTCTCATCGGCGTTCCAATCGGCATCTACTTCCTGCCGATGATCCCGCTGCCGATGTTCCGGCTCGGCATCGGCATCCTGCTGGTGATCTTCTGCGGCATCATGCTGATGTCCGGCGAGACCTATCGCCTGAAGCAACGCTACCCCGCAGCCGATCTCGGCGTCGGCTTCGCCGGCGGCCTGCTCGCAGGGCTTGCAGGTCTATCGGGGCCGATCCCGACGGCATGGTCGACGCTTCAGACGTGGTCGCGCGATGAGAAGCGGGCGCTGTTTCAGAGCTTCAACATGACCATCCTCGCTGCGATGCTGACGGCGAGCGCGTTGACCGGTCTGATGTCCTGGGCGTTCGCGCGCGCGTTCGCGTTTGCGCTCTTCGGGACGATCATCGGTGTCGCGATCGGCGGGTTCATTTACCAGCGGCTCGACACACGCGGGTTCGACCGCATCGTGTTGGCGGTTCTGATGATCTCAGGCCTCAGCCTCATCTGGACGTCGCTCGCTTAGGCGCGCGCTATCCCGCACAATCGATACAGATCGATGCAGCAGGCTTCTGAGGAGGGCGGCGGGCTGGTGCGTGGCTTCTTGCGTTGGCGAGGTGGGCATGGCCGGTGGTTGAGATCACAACCGGTGACCTCAAGCTTCAGGCGGTTCGAGTGCCATCGGACGCCGTTAGATGCCAGAGGCAGCCCTGCGACGGCGCAGCCGCTTGCGTCGCGCCGGAACGCTCCGGCCCTGACGCGCGAACAGCGCGGTTTCGATGTTCGACAAAAACAGCCGTGCGCTCGTCTCCCAGTTGAACGTCTGGGCGTGAGCGCGCACGGCCCCACGATCGAGATCAAGTGCGCGAAGGCAGGCAGCCCGAAGGTCCTCATCAAGCGCACCTGACGTCCCATCGATGACGTGATCGCGCGGACCGGTCACCGGAAACGCCGCGACGGGCACGCCGGAGGCCATCGCCTCGATGAGCACGATCCCGAACGTGTCCGTGCGGCTCGGGAAACAGAAAACATCTGCGCTCGCGTAGCACTCGGCGAGATCGGTGCCGACCTGCTTGCCGGTGAACAACACCTCTGGGAACTGAGCGCGCAGCGTCTCAAGCAGCGGGCCGGTCCCGACAACCACCTTGCGGCCCGGAAGATCGAGCCGGAGGAACGCCTCGATGTTTTTCTCGACGGCAACGCGGCCGACGTAGAGGAACACCGGATCATCGCCGAACCGGCGGACGGGGCGCGGGTAGAAGTAATCGGTATCGACGCCGCGCGACCACGGCATGATCGGCTCGAAGCCGCGCTGGCCAAGCTCGTCCGCCAGCGACGGACTCGCGACCATAATGCCTGCGCCGGCATTGTGGAAACGACGCTGCGCCGCGAACGTCCAATCGACCGGGATGCCAAAGCGGGACTTCAGGTAATCGGGGAACCGCGTATGGAACGACGTCGTGAACGGGATGCCGCGACGGCGGCAGTACATCCGCGCCATCCATCCGACCGGGCCTTCCGTTGCGATGTGCACGGCATCCGGCGAGATGCAGCCGATCCGCTCGATCAGGTACTCGTAGCCGGGGATCGCCAGCCGGATTTCGGGGTAAGTCGGGCAAGGGACGGTTCGGAATTCACCGGGAGACAGGATCGCCAGCTCACAGCCGAGCGTCGGCATTTCAGTCTCAAGCCGTTCGTAAGTGCGAACGACCCCGTTGACCTGCGGTCGCCAGGCATCCGTGGCAACCAGAATGCGCATTATGCGGCAGCCTCAAGATCGTTGGCCGGCACGCGCGGCTTCCGACGCGCGCTGTCAATTCTCGTTTCGACAACGTCCAGCCAGCGAATGAGTTCGAGCTGGCCCTGCTGGTTCTCGATCACGGCCGTGCAGCTTTCCACCCAGTCGCCGGTATTGATGTAGTGGATGCCTTCCATCTCACGCATCGCCGCGTGGTGGATGTGCCCGCAGATCACGCCATCCGCGCCCCGGCGGCGGGCCTCGTCCGAGAGGGAAATCTCGAAGTCACCGATGAAGTTGACCGCGGTTTTGACGCGCCGCTTCAGGTAGCTCGAGATCGACCAGTAGCCGAGACCCAGACGGCGGCGGACAACGTTGAGCGGCCAGTTAAACCACATCGCGAGCTGGTAGCCCCGGTCTCCCAAGAAGGCGAGCCAGCGGGCGTAGCGAACGACCACATCGAACTCGTCGCCGTGCATGACGACATAACGCCGGCCGTCGGCGGCCTCGAATATCGCATCGCCGCGATGCGATGTCGCCGAATTTGGTGCCGCAGTAGGGGCGCAGGCCTTCGTCGTGGTTGCCCGGGATGAAGATCACCTTCGCGCCGCGCCGGACCTTGCTGAGCAGCTTCTGCAACACGTCGTTGTGGGCTTGCGGCCAGATCGCCCCGCGCCGGATCCGCCAGAAGTCGACGATGTCGCCGACGAGGTAGATGGTCTCGGCATCGTACTGATCGAGGAAATCGATCAGGAGTTGCGCCTGACAACCTCGCGTTCCGAGGTGCACGTCAGAGATGAAGAGAGTGCGATAGGTCGCCATTGGGTCTCCACAGGCTTACGCCCGGCCGGTGACAGTGCACTTGGTCTACGGCAATCGTCCGCGCGATCCAAGTTTTTGGCGGGTCCGACGACGGTGTCGCGCCCGCATCTCCCGGGGTCTAACCGCCGGATTCAGGTTGCAGGATTATGACATTTGGCGGCCGCGAACGCCGGAAAACGGCGATTAGTAAACGCGGCGCGGGAAGTAGCGCTGAAGCAACTCAACCATTCGTCCGTTCTCGCGCAGGGTTGCAAGCGCACGGTTGAGATCGCTGCGCAGGCGCGTGTCGCCCTGGCGAACGGCAATGGCAAGACCGTCGCCGAAGAACATCGGTTCGAGATAGGCGCCGCCGGCGAGATCGCAGCAGCCGGCCGACAGCGATCCGTTGATCCAGAAGATCAGGCTGATCCCGTCGCCGAAGATCACATCGACCTTGCGTTCGCGCAGCGCTTCGCGTGCGGCCTCCGGCTTGTCGAATCGGACGATCCGGCTGGTGCGAAAAAAGGTCTGGATGAAGGCCTCGTGAGCCGTCCCGCGCGTGACGCCGACCGTGCGCCGATCGAGCCCCGCCGGAGAGATCGTGAGCTTCGGGCCGTCCCTGCGGCCGACGAACCGGCCGGGTGTGCGGAAATAGGGTGTCGTGAAGTCGGCCTTCGTCAGCGTTTCGACGTTCAGGCGGTGGGCTGCGATAATCGCATCCGCATCCCGGTTCAGCGAGGGAAACAACGCGTCCCACCGCTTCGCGGTGACTTCGCAGGTCACGTCCAATTCGAGGCAAAGTGCGCGAGCGAGATCAACGTTGAAGCCGACAAGGACGCCATCCTCGTCGCGTGCGTTGAAGGGCGGGAAGTCGTCCGTTGTCACGAATCGGATGATGACGCGGTTGAGGCGCGATTGGGCGCTGCCGGCGTCGGCATTGCGCTCGGCGGGGATTTGCGCCGCAGTGGCAAACGCCCCGCACATCAATAGCGAAAAAGCGATCATCAGTCGCAGGATCATTAGGCATTGTCCCGGTGTGATTGCGCGGTGCCGCCGTAAGCTTCGCCAGCTGATTTCGTACAGGACTGATCCGTGCGGCGAAACCTTGATCCGGACGAACGTGCGCCGCAGCCGGGCCTCGAGTTACGGTCGCAGACGGCGTTGGTCCCGACCGACGTGCGCCCCGATCGGGTCGGACGCCCGGCACCGTTTCGTGCGCAGCGCAGCCCGATCGAACGCGGCGCGCTGGATGACCCGGCCCTGACGGCAGCCGTCATCGGGCTTGCGCGCGAGCGACCGCTTGCGTCGGCCTATCACGGGCTGTGGGGTTGGCAGCTCTTCGCGCTGGTTGCAGGCGGCGGCAGTTTGTTGGCCGCGACGCTTATTGATGCGCCGGCAACGGGAACCGTGGTCCTCGCAGCGTTTGCCATCGTGTTTGCGCTCGCGACGCTCCTTCGAACGCACGCGCTTATCGGATTTCTCGCAGGCCGCCGGCCGCGCGGGCCGCGACCGCTCACAGACGAAGAATTGCCGACCTATGCCGTCTTCGTCCCCGTCTTCCGCGAAACGGAAATCATCGCCGACCTCGTCGCGACGCTCAGCGCGATCGATTACCCCACCGCAAAGCTCGACGTCGTCTTTGTGTGTGAGGCGCACGATCCGGGCAGCGTCGAAGCCCTCGCCGGTCACGGCCTGCCGAAGCACATGCGCATCCTCGTCGTCCCACATCATATTCCGCGGACGAAACCGAAGGCGCTCAACTACGCGCTCGCCGGGACGACGGCCGACTACGTCGTCATCTTCGATGCCGAGGATTGCCCGCCACCGGACCAGTTGCGGCAAGCCGCGGCCCTCTTTTACGAACTGGATGACCAGGTTGGTTGTCTGCAGGCGCGCCTCAACGTCTACAACTGGCGCGACGGTTGGCTGACGCGCCACTTCGCCCTTGAGTACAGTGCGTTGTTTGATGCGTTCCTGCCGTCGCTCGAACGGCTCGGCCTGCCGATCCCGCTCGGCGGGACATCGAACCACTTCCCGCGTCGCGCGCTTGTCGACGTCGGCGCATGGGACCCCTGGAACGTGACCGAGGATGCAGATCTCGGATTTCGCCTGTCGCGGGCGGGTTACCGTATTTGCATGCTCGAAAGCACGACCTGGGAGGAGGCGCCGGTCCGCTTCTCGGCGTGGCTCTCGCAACGCACGCGCTGGATGAAGGGCTGGTTTCAGACGTTCGCCGTCCACACCCGGCAACCGGCCGTTCTCGTTGGCGACTTCGGCCTCTACCGATTTAGCGGGTTCGTTTTGCTGATGGGCGGACTGCTTGGCGCGGTTCTCTGTTGGCCGCTGTTCGTTGTGATGCTCGCCTACGAGCTATTCCAGCCGGTGCCGTTTGCTGCGAACACGATGACCGAACGGCTGATCTGGGTCGGCGCAGGTCTCAACTTCGCGATTGGTTTGTTGGTGACCGTTGCCCTGTCCGCGGCGACGGCGGCTGCGCGGGGGCGCTGGTCGCTGTGGGCCAGCCTGCCAACGTTGCCGTTCTACTGGCTCCTGATGTCGCTCGCCGCCTACCGCGCGCTCTGGCAGCTCATCACCGATCCCAGCGGCTGGGAGAAAACCACCCATCGGGCGCGGCGCGCGAGCGACGATCTCCGGCGGTAAGTCCGAGTGAGGCTGTATGCCAGTCGCTCGCCGCTGAGGCGCTTGCCGCGACGCACCCGCTTCCAGATCAGCCACGATCCGGGTAACGCTCTGCCGCCCGCGGGGGGCCGCGACGCCTGACGGACGGATCTCAATGAAGCTCTATCGCGCCATCGCAACGGTCGGCAGCTTCACGCTGATCAGCCGCGTCCTCGGCTTCGCGCGCGATATCCTGATCGCCGCCGGTCTTGGATCTGGACCGATCGCCGACGCGTTCTTCGTTGCGTTTCGCTTTCCGAACCTATTCCGCCGGTGGTTCGGGGAGGGTGCCTTTAACGCAGCGTTCGTCCCGCTCTATGCCAAGCGCCTCGAAGGCGAGGGAGAAGCCTCCGCGTCCGGGTTCGCAGGCGAGGCCTCAGCGGGTCTCACCTTCATTCTGCTGCTTCTTTCAGGCGCTGCAATCTTTGCGATGCCGTGGCTGATGGCAGGTCTTGCGCCGGGCTTCGTCGGCAATGAAAGCCAATATGACTTCGCCGTGCTGCTGACACAGATCACGGTGCCGTACCTCATCTGCATGTCGCTCGTCGCGCTGATGTCCGGCGTGCTCAACTCGCATGGGCGCTACGCGGCTGCGGCCGCGGCGCCGATCCTTCTGAACGTCATCCTAATCGGCGCTGTCGCTGGTGTGATGCTGTTCGGCGGTGGCGGTGGCGACGGGACTGCTGACGCGACGGTTGCGCTTCGCGGCGAAATCAACGTCGCGTTCGCGCTTGCGATTGGCGTTGCCTTCGCAGGCCTCGCGCAGCTTTTGATGCTCGTCATCGCGCTCCGGCGTTCCGGGATCGCTGTTCCCTCGCGCGTGCCGGTCTGGAATGCCGACATGAAGCGGCTCGTCACGCTGGGCGTGCCGGGCCTGATCGCGGGCGGCATCACGCAGATCAACATCGTCGTCGGGACCATCATCGCGTCGCTGCAGGCCGGCGCGATCTCGTACCTCTACTATGCCGACCGGCTCTATCAGCTGCCGCTTGGCATTGTCGGCATCGCGATCGGCGTCGTGCTTTTGCCGGACATCGCGCGGCTCCTTAGAGCTGGCGATACCGCCGGCGCGCTTGACACGCAGAACCGCGCACTGGAATTCGCGCTGATGCTCACCATCCCGGCGGCGATCGGATTGGCGCTTGCGGCAGACCCGATCCTGTCGGTGTTGTTCGAACGCGGTGCCTTCGATGCGGAGGCGCGCGAGAAAACGGCGCTCGCGCTTCAGGCGTTCGCCGTCGGCCTGCCGGCATTCGTGCTCATCAAAGTGTTCCAGCCGGCGTTCTTCGCGCGTGAGGATACCGCGACGCCGATGCGGTATGCAGGCTACAACCTCGTCACGAACGTGGTCCTGTCGCTGGCGCTGTTCTTTGGCATCCACCAGGCGACGGGCCCGGACGCGGGCCTCGGGTATGTCGGCATTGCGATTGCCACATCGGTGGCGGGCTGGGTGAACGCCTGGTTGCTCTGGCGCAGGCTCGGCCAGGACGGGGCCTATCGCGCGGATGCAGGATTACGGCGGGCCATTCCGATCATCTTCGCAGCCGCCGTCGTCATGGGCCTCGCGTTGGTCGCAGGGCTCATCGGCCTCGCTCCGTGGCTGGCGCCTGAGGCGGGCCTCGCCGTCCGCGCGGCAGCGCTGGCGTTGGCGATCGGCGGACCCGGCCTCGTTTATTTCGCGATCCTTCATCTCGCACGCGTCTTCCGCGTCTCAGACCTCAGACGCGCACGGAGCGCTGAGCCGGACGGCGGCGATCGCCCCAGCGGGCTTGTCTGAGCGCGAACCCCGCCGCATAAGGCCACGCCAATCACGGGCCGCCACCTGGCCGGCAAACCTCCCAACCACCGAGCAGCGATCCGATGATCCAACCGCGCGTCTTTTCCGGCATGCAGCCGACTGGCAATCTGCATCTCGGCAATTATCTCGGCGCCATCCTGCAATGGATCAAACTGCAGGAGACGCATGAGTGCATCTATTGCGTCGTGGATCTGCACGCGATCACGCAGGCACCAAGCGTTTGGGGCCCGCCGGAAGAACTGCGCAAGTCGATCAGAACGGTGACGGCGGCCTACCTCGCCTGCGGCCTCGATGCGGAGAAGAGCATCATCTTCAACCAAAGCCAGGTTTCAGCCCACGCGGAGCTTGGCTGGATCTTCAATTGCGTTGCGCGGCTTGGCTGGTTGAACCGCATGACGCAGTTCAAGGAGAAGGCCGGCAAGGATCGCGAGAACGCCTCCGTCGGTCTCTACGCGTATCCAAACCTGATGGCAGCCGACATCCTTGCCTACCGCGCGACGCACGTGCCGGTCGGCGAGGATCAGAAGCAGCACCTCGAGCTCTCTCGCGACATCGCACAGAAGTTCAACAACGACTTCGCCGATCAGATCAGAGCGAAGGGGCACGAGGATGGGGAATTCTTCCCATTGCCCGAGCCGGTGATTACGGGCCCCGCAACGCGCGTGATGAGCCTGCGCGACGGGACACGGAAGATGTCAAAGTCCGAGCCGTCGGAGATGTCCCGTATCAACCTGACCGACGACGCCGACCAGATCGCAGCCAAGATCCGCAAGGCGAAGACCGATCCCGAAGCTTTGCCGAGTGAGACTGCGGGTCTCGAAGGCCGTCCCGAAGCCGACAACCTTGTCGGGATTTATGCAGCGCTCTCAGGCCGCGAACGGGCTGACGTGCTCTCGGAGTTCGGCGGCGCCCAGTTCTCGACGTTTAAGCCGGCGCTTGCCGATCTCGCGGTCGACCAACTCTCGCCGATTGGCGGCGAGATGCGACGGCTTCTTGAAGACCCCGCCGAGATCGAACGCATTCTCGTGGATGGCGCGGACCGCGCGCGGGCCATCGCAGAGCCGATCATGGCCGACGTGCGTGACATCATGGGCTTCGTCCAGAAGCCCCGCTGACAGGACCCTTGTTGGCGCGGTTATCGCTTGGCAGATCAAAACGGTTCGCGAGATGATCCTAGGGCTCAGAACATCTGGTTGTTGCCCGCGCGGCCGCGTGGCAGCCTGAGCGCATGCCGAATACGCCCAAACGTCAGGTCTTCGAGGAAGGCCACACGCGCAAATTCCTCGTGATCGTCGACGAGACGCCCGAGGTCGATGCGGCGCTCTATTTCGCGGCCAGCCGCTGTCAGCACACGGCCGGATCGATCCAGCTGCTGTACGTGATCCAGCCGCAGGAGTTTCAGCACTGGATGGGCGTGCGGCAAGTTCAGCTCGAGGAAGAGACAGCCAAGGCGAAGGCGCTATTCCGGCTGTTCCGGCGCAAGCTTGCCAACGAGGGCTTTGAAGACGTTGCGGTCCACGATGCCGTCCGTGAAGGCACGCTGACTGACGAAATTCTCGGCATCATCTCCGACGACAAGGACGTGGCGGTTCTCGTGCTCGGCGCGGCCAGCAATTCAAAAGGCCCAGGACCGCTGGTCTCGTCGCTGGCGGCCGGGTCTGCGGCGGGTTCGTTCCCGATCCCGATAACGCTGGTGCCGGGCGATCTGACGGTCGACGAACTCCGCGCCATGGCGTGAGCGCCGACCCAGCGTAACGCCCGCGTTCGCCTTTCGGCGGGGGCCGGAAAACCACCTGAGCGATGCTGCCGTAGCTTGCACATCGCTAGAATAGAATTATTCTAATCTACAGACCTGTCGTTTCGACTGTGTGACGCTGCGGAGGCGTTTCGATCCCGCAGCCCCTCAAGAAGGCACAACGCCATGTTCATACAAACCGAAGCAACGCCGAACCCGGCCACGCTGAAGTTCATCCCCGGGCGCACGGTCCTCAACACCGGCACGGTGGACTATCGCTCGGCTGACGAAAGCGAAACCTCACCGCTTGCACAGAAGCTGTTCGAGATCGACGGCGTGGAAGGCGTGTTTCTCGGCACCGACTTCATCTCAGTGACGAAAGACACCGGCGAGTGGCAGCACCTAAAGCCGGCTGTGCTCGGCGCGATCATGGAACACTTCATGTCGGGCGCGCCGGTCGTCAGCGATGCTGAAGGCTCCGCTGCCGATCAGCATGGCGAAGCCTACGACGCCGACGATGAAGCAACGGTCGCCACGATCAAGGAACTGCTCGACACCCGCGTCCGCCCGGCTGTTGCGCAAGACGGCGGCGACATCACCTTCAAAGGTTTCCGGGACGGTATCGTCTACCTGAGCATGCGCGGTGCGTGTGCCGGATGCCCAAGCTCGACGGCGACGCTCAAGTACGGGATCGAGAACCTGCTCCGACACTTCTGCCCTGATGTGCAGGAAGTTCAGGCCGTCTAGTCTCACTCCGGCTCAGCAGGCCCGTGGCGGTCATCGCACTCGATAGTTCGTTCAAGACGTGTTCCGTCGCGGTCCGCACACCAGCGGGCCGCGACGTTTCTTTTTGTGAGACGCCGGAAGGTGGCAGCGGCGCCGATGTCCTCGTGCGCCTTATCCGCTCCGCACTCGACGAAGCCGGAATAGATGGCCGCGGTCTCGAGACGATTGTTGTCACTGATGGCCCAGGGACCTTCACAGGACAGCGTGCCGCGATTTCCGCCGCGCAGGGCCTAAAGCTGGCGAGCAACGCGACGGCATTTCAAATCGGAAGTCTTGAAGCCACGGCGCTCACGGCGCTCGCGCATCGGCTGCTTGGCGATTTGGGTGCCGCGCCGTTTGCAATCGTCGTCGATGCCCGAAGATCCGGCGCTTACGTACAGAGCTTTGATGAGGCAGCGCAGCCGCGGTCCGAATGCTGGCTGCTCGGCGTTGAAGATGTGCCCGACTGGTTGGGTGGACATGGTGGCACCGTCCTCACGCCTGATACGAAGTGGTTGACCGGCATCGCCGGCCCGGACGCCGCGCAACTTTACGTCAGGGCACTCAGAGAACCCGCCATTTCGGCAAAGGCTCTTCTCGACGCACCGGCCAGACGGAGCCTTGCGCCTGTGGATAAGTTACGGCCACACTATTTCCGCAAGCCGGATGCGGCCCCGGCGAGGAAAGTCGCGCGTGCTGGGCAATAGCGCCGGGCGCGCCGCGAGCGTGAAGAGTGTGAGGGCGGTGCGATGACCATCAGGCAAGCGTTCGAGCGTGAGGCGC
>JBCBXS010000290.1:0-3709 GCA_039816475.1 Pseudomonadota bacterium
CTCCAGACTTCGCTGGAAGCAGCAGGGGTCGCCGTGCGCGGCGTGGTCACGGTGCCACCCGGCGAGGCCAGCAAATCGATGGCGACGCTCTCGCAGGTCTCGGATGAGTTGCTCGCAAGCGGTCTCGAACGACGCGATCTCGTCATCGCGCTGGGCGGTGGTGTGATCGGCGATCTCGCAGGTTTTGCAGCCGCGATCGTCCGCCGGGGTGTCGCGTTCGTTCAAATCCCGACGAGCCTGCTCGCGCAGGTCGACAGCTCCGTCGGCGGCAAGACAGGGATCAACACGGCCGCCGGCAAGAACCTGCTCGGAGCGTTTCATCAGCCGAGCCTCGTGCTCGCCGATATCGACGCGCTCGCGACGCTACCCGACCGCCAGCTCCGCGCGGGCTACGCTGAAGTCGTGAAGTACGGCCTACTCGGCGATGCCGCATTCTTCGGTTGGCTCGACGATCATCGCGGCGACATCGCCGCAAGACGTGCTGACGTTCTGCAAAAAGCCGTCGTGCGCAGCGTCGAGATGAAGGCCGATATCGTCGCGCGCGATGAGACCGAGCAGGGCGACCGTGCGCTCCTCAATCTTGGCCACACGTTCGGTCATGCGCTTGAAGCGTGGGCCGGCTATTCGGACCGTCTGCTGCACGGTGAAGCGATTGCGATCGGCACCTGTCAGGCGTTTCGGTTTGCCGAGGCCGAGGGGCGCTGCCCGCCGCAGACGGCTGCCCGTGTCGCAGGCCATATCAAATCCATAGGGCTTCCGACGCGTATCGCTGATATTCCCGGCGACAGGCTGCCGGACCGCGAGACGCTGCTGGGGCTGATGGCACAGGACAAGAAAGTGGTCGGTGGGCAGATTACGCTGATCCTGCCGCGCGCCATCGGGGCCGCCGAGATCGTCCGGGACGTGCCGAAAGAAGCGATTGCTGCGTTCCTCGACAGCGACTTGCGGTCGGAATGATTGCACCGGACGCTGACCCCCACGAGATCGGAGCGCGCAACGCGCTGCCGTGCCGACGACGAGAGCCATGGACATATCGCTGTATCTGACGCTGGGCGGGGTGCTGATCCTGCTTGCGGTTTCTGCATTTTTCTCGGGCTCCGAGACCGCGCTGACAGCGGTCTCCCGGGCGCGCATCCACGCGATGGCGCAGGAGGGTCACGGCCGGGCGGACATGGTCGAGCGGATCCTGCGCCGGCCGGAGCGCATCATTGGCACGGTGCTCCTCGGCAATAACCTCGTGAACATTCTGGCGTCGGCGCTGACGACCAGCTTGCTGATCACGCTGTTCGGGGAAGCCGGCGTCGTCTACGCGACGCTCGTCCTGACGCTGATTGTGGTCATCTTCTGCGAGGTGCTGCCCAAGACCTACGCGATCGCCTATCCGGACAAGATCGCGCTGTTCATCGCACCGATCATGCGCGTGCTCATTGTCGTCCTCCGCCCGGTGACGGCGGCGATCGATGCCGTGGTCCAGGCGATCCTCACGCTGACGCCGACACGCGCTGATGACGATGCCAACGTGCTGGCGGCGAAGGAAGAACTGCGTGGCACGATCGAGCTTTCGACGCGCGACGGCGCCGTGGAGCGGAGCGAGGCACATCGCCTTGGCGGCGTGCTCGATCTGAAAGAACTGACCGTCGAGGACATCATGGTCCACCGCACCGAGATGGAAGTCCTCGACATCGACGGGCCATCGGACCAGATCGTGACGGAGCTCCTTAACAACCAGCACACGCGCATCCCCGTCTGGAAAGACGAGCCAGAAAATATCGTCGGCGTCCTGCACGCCAAAGACGTCGCAAAGGCGGTGGGGCGCGCCGGCTGGGACGTGACGCGGCTTGATATCGATGCGCTCTGCTCGAAGCCGTGGTTCGTGCCCGAAACCCGCAGCGTCAGTGATCAGCTCAATGCGTTCCTGGCCGAGAAGGCGCAGATCGCGCTGGTCGTCGATGAATACGGCGAGGTGCGCGGGCTGCTTACGATCGAGGACATCCTCGAGGAGATCGTCGGCCAGATCACCGATGAGCACGATCCCGGCGACACGTCGATCCGGCCGATCGGCGATGGCCGTGTGAACGTCGACGGCATCGTGCCGGTGCGCGACCTCAATCGCGAGATGGGCTGGGACCTGCCGGACGAGGAGGCGACGACGGTCGCAGGTCTCGTCATCCACGAGGCCCAGACGATCCCTGAGCCCGGCCAGACCTTCACGTTTTACGGCTACCGCTTCGAGGTGCTGCGCAAGAGCCGCAAC
This sequence comes from Pseudomonadota bacterium, assembly GCA_039816475.1. Taxonomy (GTDB): domain Bacteria; phylum Pseudomonadota; class Alphaproteobacteria; order Rhizobiales; family Hyphomicrobiaceae; genus JBCBWG01. The sequence goes on from JBCBXS010000290.1 coordinate 2,255, forward strand.
AAGATAACGGCGCTCCGGATCGCGCCAGCGGGCGCCGCCGGTGAGCCTGGCAGCTAGTGGTGAGCGCAGGTGCGGCTGCGTTCTACTGACGCGGCCCGTGTAACTCAGACTTTGACCGGTTCGTCCGGTGCGAATGCGTGGATTGCAAGCGCATGAACGCCGCCCGGTGCCATTTCCGCGGCCAGGATCTCGTTGATCCGCCGATGCCGTGCGACGCGATTCATGCCGGCGAAGGCGTCGGCGACAACGACAATACGGAAGTGACTGTCGCCGGTGCCCGGTGACGAGCGATGGCCGGCGTGCAGTTCGCTCTCGTTGATGACGTCGAGCCGGGTCGGCGTCAGCGCCAACAGCAACTTCTCACGGATCGAATTTTCGACGCTCATGGTCTTTCACGGTCGGTCTTGCGTTGAAGATCTGGTCTGCCATTGCACGGGCGCACTGCGACGGCAAAGTGTTGGATGCTGCCCGCCAGTCTCGCTTGTCTTGCCCTATCCAGATGGAGCATACTCCGCCGCTGATCATGAAGCTCAATTCGAAATACTTCGACATGGTGCGGATCCGCGGCGAGAAAGACGCCGACGAGCCCCCGCAACCGGAATATCCGCGCTGCCAGTGGAAGGGCTGCGAGAAGGACGGAAAGTACCGCGCGCCCAAGGGCCGCGGCCGCGACGGTGAGTTCTTCGTGTTCTGCAGTGAGCACGTACGGGCGTACAACGCGTCGTACAATTACTTTGACGGGATGTCGGACGAGCAGGTCGAGGACTTCCAGCGCGATGCCACCTACGGCCATCGCCCGACCTGGAAGGTGAGCGAGAACGCGCACACGCCGACTGGCAAGAAGAAGCGCAGGGCCAAATCGTCGGAGCCGCCGACGGCGGGGATGGCACAGGGGTTTCATGCCTGGCGGGCCAAGCAGGCCCGCGCCGAGGCAAAGAAACCAGCCCGCAAACTTAAGCCGCTCGAGGCGAAGGCCGTCGAGACACTCGGCCTGCCGGAGAACGCAACCAAGGACGACATGAAAACGCGCTTCAAGGAGCTCGTGAAAAAGCACCACCCGGACGCAAACGGGGGCGATCGCGGGTCCGAGGAGAAGTTGCGCGAGATCATTCAGGGCTATAATTACCTGAAACAAGTCGGGATGGTCTGACCCGCGCGGGCGCAAAGCCTGCGCGGTACGAGACAGTCCCGCAGACGTTGGTGGATCAGGCTTGGGCCCGGTCCCGGAGACCGAAGCTCCAACTCAATTGAGAATTGCACCGGATGAGCATGCGCGCGGCAGCCCTCGAGGCTGAGACGTCAACGATGCCAGACACGACGGTTTCCGTCGGCAAGGTTTTCGGCATCGACAGCGAGATGGAAGTGCCCGCGTTCAGCGAGCGCTCGTCGCATGTGCCGGACGTTGACGAAGACTACCTGTTCAATCGCGAAGTGACGCTGGCGATCCTGGCTGGC
>JBCBXS010000291.1:0-3706 GCA_039816475.1 Pseudomonadota bacterium
ACAGCAATCGCGAGAAGCGCGATGGTGGCGATGAATGGGTGCAATTGACCGGGGGCTGCGACCATCCCCACCAGCGCCGTAAAGATCGAAAGCGACATCACACGCGGCTTCAGCAGGGCCCAGTAGTCACCGACCGTCCCGATGACAGCCTGTGTCTCGGCGCGATCCATGTCGGGGCTTGCAACGCTCATGCGTAGGTCTGCTTCCGTATCAAGGCTTGCCCGGAGCTGACCGGGCATCAAGCAATCGAGGCATGTAGATCGGCGGCAGCGTCATTGAATTGAAGCGCCGCCGATCTGAGTTCGTGCCGTGCGGCGGTCTAGTGCGCGTCGGAGACCTGCTTCCGCGGGAATACCGGCAGTTTGTCGAACGAGTGGAACGGCGGCGGCGACGAGAGCGTCCACTCGAGCGTCGTCGCACCTTCACCCCACGGGTTGTTGACCGTCTTCTTCGCCCGGTAAATCGCAAGCCCCATCGTTGCGAAGAAGAGGAGCGTCGCAGCCGCCGTGATGTACGAGCCGTAAGACGAAATCTGGTTCCAGCCAGCAAGGCCCGGCGGATACTCGACGTAGTGCCGGTTCATGCCCGAGAGACCCAGGAAGTGCTGCGGGAAGAACAGGATGTTGGCGCCGATGAACGTCAGCCAGAAATGCACCTTGCCCCAGAACTCTGAGTACTCGTAACCGGTGATCTTCGGGAACCAGTAGTACCAGCCGGCGAAGATGCCAAAGACGGCGCCGAGCGAGAGCACGTAATGGAAGTGGGCGACGACGTAGTAGGTGTTGTGGAGCTGACGGTCGATGCCAGCATTGGCAAGCATCACACCGGTCACACCGCCGACGGTGAACAGGAAGATGAAGCCCAGCGCCCAAAGCATTGGCGTCTTGAACTGGATTGACCCGCCCCACATCGTCGCGATCCAGGAGAAGATCTTCACACCCGTCGGGACCGCGATGACCATCGTCGCGAACACAAAGTAGGCCTGGCTGTCGACGCTCATGCCGGACGTGTACATGTGGTGCGCCCACACGACGAAGCCGACCACGCCGATCGCAACCATGGCGTAGGCCATTCCAAGATAGCCGAACACGGGCTTCCGGGAGAACGTGGCGACGATCTGCGAGATCATACCGAACGCCGGCAGGATCAGGATGTAGACCTCCGGGTGTCCGAAGAACCAGAACAGGTGCTGGTAGAGAAGCGGATCGCCACCGCCTGACGCATCAAAGAACGTCGTACCGAAGTTACGGTCCGTCAGCAGCATCGTGATCGCACCGGCAAGGACGGGCAGCGACAGCAACAGCAGGAAAGCTGTGATCAGAACCGACCAGACGAACAGCGGCATCTTGTGCAGCGTCATGCCCGGCGCGCGCATGTTGAAGATGGTCGTGATGAAGTTGATCGCACCGAGGATCGACGACGCACCAGCGATATGAAGCGCGAGGATCGCGAGATCGACCGCGGGACCCGGATGCCCTGTCGTCGACAGCGGTGCGAGAACAATCCAGCCAGCACCCACGCCGTTTTCGCCTGGCGGCCCTTCAACAAACATCGAGAGGACCAGAAGCAAAAAGGCGACCGGCAGCAGCCAGAACGAAATGTTGTTCATGCGCGGGAAGGCCATGTCCGGCGCACCGATCATGAGCGGTACGACGAAGTTGCCGAAGCCGCCGATCATCGCCGGCATCACCATGAAGAAGACCATGATCAGCCCGTGGCCCGTCACGAACATATTGTAGGTATGACCGCTCGCGAAAAACTGGAGGCCAGGCTCAGCGAGCTCCATCCGCATGGCGACGGACAGAAGGCCCCCGACGACGCCCGCAAACATCGCGAACAGGAAGTAGAGGACCCCGATGTCTTTGTGGTTGGTCGAGAACAGCCAGCGGCGGATGAAACCCGGGTACTCTTCGCTGTGGGCTTGGCTGTCGTAAGTCGCGGTGGCCATGTGTCTTCCCGATATTTTCCGCGTGAGCGGGTCGTCAATTTGATCATGATCGGGCCGCGGTCGGTCGCGGCCCGATTAGGCGTCAATTCTCGTTGGCAGCGGTCGGTTGGCGCAGCGCCACGTTCTGCTCGCCCCGCTTCGGAAGCGCGTCGTAGAGCAGCTTCCTCGCTTCGACGTCTTTGTCATCCTTCATGAGGGCCAGCCACTGGTTGTAGGTGTCCTCCTCAACCACGTGGATTTCCATCGGCATGAACGCGTGACGCGTGCCGCAGAGGACGGAGCACTGACCGTAGAACGCGCCGGTCTTCGTCGCCTTAAACCACGTCGCTGTTGTCCGACCAGGCACCGCCTGCGTGCGCGATCCGAAGGCGGGCATTGCCCAACCGTGGATCACGTCATTCGACGTGACGAGCACGTGGACAACCTTATTGATCGGAACGGCGATCGGGTTGTCGACGGCAAGCTGCCGCTGTGCCGGATAGGACGCCCAGTACTGCTGAGAGTCGCGATACGTCGCGCGCAGCAGCTCGAGGCCTTCGAGATCGCCGTACGCCTCGTTGTATTTGTCGTCGCCGATATTCGCTTTCAGAATGTCAGCGTCGGTGATCATGTTCTGCGTGACGGTCAGGCCGTCTTGGTCGGGATACTCGTGCTCCCAGAACCAGGCGTTGCCGACCGACTTAATCGTCACCTCCGGCGGCGGATACTCGTACTGCTTAAAGAGCAGATTGAACGACGGGATGCCGATCGCGATCAGGATGAAAATCGGGATCACCGTCCAGAGGACTTCGATCGTTGTGTTGTGCGTGAAGCGGGCCGGCTCGGGATTGGCCTTCTCGCGGAAGCGGACGATCACGTAGGCCATCAGGCCGAGCACGAAGAGAGTGATGCCGATAATGATGATCGTGACGTAGTCGTAGAAGCTTTGCGCCATCTCGGCGAGCGGTGTGACTGCGACCTGCAGCCCCGTCTGCCAGTTCTGTGGTGCACCGACTTCAGCCACTGCTGAGCCTGCCAACACAGCCTGACCTACGATCGCAATCGCAGCGCACCACACGGCAGATTTCATCATCAAATTCGTCCCTGATCGGCGCAACTCAATCGAGCTGCCGCCTGGATGCTTTCCGCATGCCGTCGGGTAAGCCATTTCAAAGTGCCTACCCATGCGGCAAGTCCACGCGATCAGCTAAAGTCTGATGGCGTTTCCACTGCTTGTGGCTTGTTCCGAACCGGTCGTAAATCAGACGAATTCATCGCCGACAGCGACATCGCGCGCAGCCATCGCGTGAGCGTCCGCCATCTGCCGCATGCAGGACCACTCCGCCAGACCTTTCAGTCACCCCTCGACAGGAAATGTGCCGCCGTGAACGCAACGAAGCCCGTCAGACGATCGCCGCGTCCCTCAGCCTCCGACGAAGGTCTGCGGCGTAAATGGTCGAAGTGGCCGAAGGCTACGGGGATCTGCGGCGCGGTTGTCATGGCAGCTCTGTTGGCAGCCGGGCTTGTGACCGGGCTCATGGCCGGGCCCACGCTCGCACAGACGGCGGCTGGCAAAGTCGAAGGCACGGTCCGCGCTCAGCACGGTGACTGGCAGGTCGTCTGCAAACCGCCGCCGCCGGGCGCGAAACGAGAAGTCTGCGCGCTGGTCCAAAGCGTCACTGCGGAGGACCGGGAGAACGTCGGCCTCACCGTTTACTTCCAGAAGTTCTCGAACGGCACACGCGTCCTCCGCGTGTTCGCGCCGCTCGGCATCCTGCT
>JBCBXS010000292.1:0-3694 GCA_039816475.1 Pseudomonadota bacterium
CGATCTACGAGGGCGTCAGTGCGGTGCTCGCGCCACGCCCGATCGAGGCTGCGTTGATCAATTACATCGTGCTCGGTGGTGCTGCCATTCTCCAGGGTTCTGCGATGGCGACGGCTTACCGCGAGGCGCGCAGGCGCGATATTGGCGCGCCGCTGTTCAGCGCAATCCGTGTTTCGAAGGAGCCGACGCTGTTTGCGATCCTGCTCCAGATGGCAGCGGCCTTGGCGGTCATCCTTGTGGCCAGTGTCGGAGTACTGATCGCGAGCCAATTGGCCCTCGCCGAGGCCGACGGTGCCGCGTCGATCCTGATCGGGCTGATCCTGGCGTACGTCGCAGCGTTCTGTGCGATCGAGGTTGGACACCTGCTCACCGGCCAAGCGGCAACGCCTGAGATGCGCGACGGCATCCGGGATATCATCGTGAGCACCGTCGGCAGGGCAGAGGGTGTTCGCCGCGTTAATGAAATCAAGACGATGCAGCTCGGCGCGCACGCGGTCCTGGTGGCAGCCAGCGTTGATTTCGAAGACACGCGAACTGCGGCTGACGTGAGTGCCGCAACGCAGGCGCTTGAGACAGCCATCTGCAGCCAGTATCCCGATGTCGAAGCCGTTTTCGTGGAGGTCCAGTCGCGTGCTGAACAACCGGCGATCGTGCAGACTGGCCGATAGGCAGCGACAACCGCGTCGACCGGGCCGCAAAGACCAAGGGCAGGCTCATGTTCACTGCTGACGAACTTCGCGAGGCGGCCGAGCGCGTCTACACGCAAATGCCGCCGACACCACAATACAGTTGGCCGACGCTTGCCCGGCGTGTTGGTGCGGACGTCTGGGTCAAGCACGAGAACCACACGCCGACGGGCGCCTTCAAAGTACGCGGCGGCATCACATTCGTTGACTGGCTTAAGCGGACCTCGCCCGACGCCCGCGGCATCATCACGGCGACGCGGGGCAACCACGGACAGAGCCAGGCGCGGGCTGCAACGGCGGCAGGTCTGATCGCAAAGGTCCTCGTCCCGCGCGGAAACTCGGTCGAGAAGAACACCGCCATGCGAGCGTTCGGCGCTGATCTCGTCGAGTTTGGCGACGACTTCGATGAAGCACGCATCGAAGCCTTCCGTCTCGCCGAAGTCGAAGGCTTGACCATTGTGCCGCCCTTCCACCGCGAGTTGGTGCGGGGCGTCGCGACCTACGCGCTCGAGCTCTTCACGGCGGTCGGCGATCTCGATGCGGTCTATGTGCCGATCGGCTGTGGCTCCGGCATCTGTGGGGTCATCTCTGCCCGCGACGCGCTGGGCCTGAAGACCGACGTGATCGGCGTCGTCTCGACGGAAGCACAAACAGCGAAGTTGTCCGTCGAGGCCGGTCGGCTGATCGAGACGAATTCGGCCGCCACGTTCGCTGACGGGATGGCCGTTCGTGTGCCGGTCCAGGAAGCGTTCGACATCTACTCGGAAGGTGCGGCCCGCATCGTCGCAGTCAGCGATGACGAGGTGGCCGAGGCGATCCGCGTTTACTTCGAGGACACGCATAACGTTGCGGAAGGTGCAGGCGCAGCCCCACTGGCCGCGCTGATGCAGGAGCGCTCTGCCATGGCCGGCCAGCGCGTTGGTGTCATTTTGTGCGGCGGTAACATCGATACGCCGAAGTTCTATGATGTCTTGAGAGGCAAGACACCGGCACCGTAAGGTTGGGACAACGGCGGGCCGCTTGAAGCGCCTGGCGAAGTTGGAGTTTGCGCACGATGGATCGCAGAGCGTTTCTGAACACGACCGGGGCCGGCGCCGTCGTTGCCGGGGCATCCGCAACGCTGCCGGCGTCGGCAGCTGCCGACACTGCGCATCAACCGCGAACCCTCAAGGTTGCGATCGTCGCCGATGCGCCCGACCGGAGCCCGATCGCGGATGCCGTCTGGCGGTTGGGGGAAACCCTGCGCGAGGTATCCGGTGCAGCGCTTACGCTCGACGTGACCGCCAGTGCCGACGATCCAACGACCGCGACGGAGGCCGATGCCATCGTTGCGATGCACGACCAATTCGCGGACACCGTGCCAGCGCTGACCGTGTTGACCGGCCTTGCCGGGACGATGTCCGACTTGGAAGCCTCACGGCTGCAGGTATGGCTGCGCGCGGGCGGCGGGCAGATGCACTGGAACTCCGTGCTTGCAGCTATCGGATTCGCCCCGTTCGCAATCGCGACCAACTTGGTGGCCGCCGATGCGACGGGGGCGCCGCGCGAGCCGACTGAAGCGGCGCTCTATCCGCGGCGCTTGACGACGTTGCATCTGAGGTTGCCGGCGGCCGAGCTCATGACGCCGGTGGAGTTGGCCCAGCTGAAGCTGGCCGCGTCGGAAACGTTCGCCGATGACGTCGCGGGCCATGACATTGCGCTCTGGCACCTCACGAAATCGCATCGAGCGATCCAGCCGGAGCAGCGTCGGCAGGTGGCAGAAGCGGCCTCCAGAGCGGCGGCGGCTCTCATTGCATCCGATGCGGTGGCGGAGACGTTCGTCCGGTCGCATGCTGCACTGCAATTTTACTCACCTGAGCGAAATACCGTCTGACCGCGCCCTTTTCGACCAAACTCCAGTCGCAGCGGGCTTAAATCGCTTGAAGATTCCGCTAATGTTGCGGCGAAGCGAGTCGCGCAGCCTTGTCAGTGGCGGCACTGCGGCGCTCGTCTCAACCGGAAACATGGGTGAGCGGTGCGTCCGTCTCAGCCCGGCAAGGTGGGAACCAGGAGAGCGAAATGGCCGACCACGATTACGTCGCAGACGTGAAACGCTATGACTCAAACGCCGATGAGGCCAAGGTCAATGCGATCGTCAAACACCTCGGAATTGCGCTGAAGAGCAAGGATGCCTCGCTGGTCTCGTGCTCTTCGAAGGATGAGCTGGCGCGAGTTCGCGATAGCTGGTGCAAGAAGAAGCTGAACTGCGAGCACTCGGACGCAGACCTCGATGCGGCCATCAAGGATGTCTGCGAGACGATGAAAGCGGACAGCCGCAAGCACCGCGTGCCGTTCTATTATCTGCTCGCGCAGAAGCTGGATAAGATGTCGGCGATCTGATTGATCGTCGCGTCCCTCAGTACGTTTCGAGGCCCCGGAGCATCTCTGCCCCGGGGCTTTTTTGTGTGCGGTGCAACACAATCGTTGGGCCGCGACGAGGGGTACGCCGGGCGGGAACCAAGAACCTGCCAAAATTGCCGCGCTCGCGGGCGCGCCTCTTGCACTTCGTAAATTGGTCAGCAATGCTGACCTAAATTTCAGGCGGTCATGCCCGGCGCGGGCTGTTGGTTTCGCCCCCGCGCTGTCGGGCATCCGCGAACGAGGGTGCCATGCCGAAACATCGTGTGACGCTGAGCGACAAGTTCGACCTATCCGAGCACCGGCAGATCCTGACCGGGACGCAGGCGGTCGTCCGCCTCGCGCTCATGCAGAAGCAACGCGACCGCGACGCCGGCCTCAATACCGCAGGCTTCATCTCAGGGTATCGCGGATCGCCGATCGCAGGCCTCGAAGGGGCCTTCCAGCGCGTCGGGCCACTGCTTGCGGAAAACGATCTCGTCTTCCAACCGGGCCTCAACGAAGACCTCGCGGCAACGGCGGTCTGGGGCTCCCAGCAGGCGGAGTTGCGCGGCGAGGGTAAGTACGACGGCGTCTTCGGCATGTGGTACGGCAAAGGTCCGGGCGTTGAT
>JBCBXS010000293.1:0-3669 GCA_039816475.1 Pseudomonadota bacterium
CCAGGGTGCGACTGCGCAGGCTTCGCGCACGCCTGACTATTCGGCATGCCAGACGAAGGATGACGCGACCTTCGAGGCAGCGATCCGGAGCATTACCGGCAAAGCGCTGCAGCAAGGGCTCGCAGGCATCGACTTTGAAGCCGTCGTCCGCTCCGAGTGGCGCAAGGGTCAGGTCTCCGACGTCGTCGACAAGCGCGTCGAGATTGCTGCCGCGGCCATACGATCGGAATCGACCTGGTCGAGCCTTCTGAAGTCGCTTGCCTACCGAAAGCGGGCGCGCGAACTGGCGACCGCGGTTGCCGAGCGCGTTTACCGCAGCGACGCCGTGAAGACGGCCATCAGCGGGCTTGCGACCGGCGTCGGCACGGAGATCGGCAGGGCCATCGAGATTTCGACCATCGATGCGGCAGGCCCGGCGGAGGCCTGTGTCAAAGCGTTCCTCAGTGACCGCTACGGGACGACGATTGCCGGCGCCGTTCAGGCCGACGCCCGCCAGTCGTTCACCGTCGGCGCGGAAGCCGGTAGCGCGAACATCGGAGCAAGCGCGGTTCTGCTCGAAAACGCCGGCGGACTGACTGGCGCGGTCGTTCTGCTGGTGCGCCGTCAGCTCAGCCGCATGGCACGGCGCCTCGGTCAGCGCGTCATCGGCGCGGTCTTGGGCCGGCTGGTGTCGGTCGTTGCGGGCGGGGTCGGCGTCGCGCTCATCGCGAAAGATATTTGGGATCTCCGCTACGGCATGCTGCCGATCATCACCGAGGAGATGAAGTCCGAAGAGACGAAAGCCAACGTCCAAAACGAACTCGCCCAGTCGATCAAGGCACAAATCACGCTGCAGACGGAGGAGATCGCAAACGCGACGGCGCGTCAGGTCGCCGACGTCTGGAAGTCGTTCAAACGCGCGAACGCAAAGACGCTGGAACTCAGCGAGAGCAATCCTGACTTCCGTGCTTTCGTCGACACGCTGACACGTCGCGAGCTTCCGAAGCTCGATGAAGCTGTCAGCCTGATCCTGCCGAACGAGGGCGACGCCGGTGTCATGCGCTACCTTCGCGACGGCCGCCTCAGCCGCGCGGTCACCCGCATGTCTCCGGAAGCGCTCAATATTGCGCGGGAGAAACAGTCGCTCGATGTCGGCCTGAAATGGGACGCGCTCGCCGGCGACAAGATCGGTGAGGTCGTCGCTCTCGGTCTGCACAAGCGGACGTCGCCGGACCAGTTCTCAGCCTCCGCCCTCGATCGTGTCTTAGCGATCGACAACCGCGCTGCGGCGCTGAAGCTTTCGGCGCTGCCGCCGTCATCACGCGACATTCTCTTTGAACTCGAGCCCGGCAGGCTGACGAGCCTTGGCCGCGGCCTTGATGAAAGCGAGCTGCAGACGCTTGCGTCTTACCTCAGCGGGCTTTCGCGCCCGGCGGGCCAACGCGTGCTGGAGCTTGTCGCCGACACCCCGGCGCGCATGAACCAGATCAGCAACGCAGGCGTGCGCACCGCGATCGTGAACAGCCGCGATCAGCTCACCGCCGTCAACATGCTGCTCCGCCAGACCGGACCGCTCTCGCCCACGGTCATAGGCCGCGATCTCTCCCACGCCATTGACGGCACCGTGCATCCGCGCCTGATCTGGGAAAAGCACCCGATTGTCGTCGTCGGGCTCGGACTACTCGTGCTCATCCTGCTGCTTTTGGTCCGCGGCATCCTCTTCGGCGGCCGGAAGCGGAACCGGGCTGCGGCTCAAGCTGACTGACGGGGATCAGGCGTGCAGCTTCTGACAACGGATACGGTCGGCGCTGAGCCGATCAGTTACGGCGACTTGCTGACGTCAACGGCAGTCACCGGCGCCAACGTGCTCCGCGACGTTCGCGAGGCGATCACGAACACGGTCGGCGGCCAGATGACCCGCTACGAACGTGTCCTCGACGAGACGATCGCGCGTGCACTCGACGGGCTGAAAGCGAAGGCGTCGACCGCCGGCTACGACGGCGTCCTCGGTGTCCGCATCTCACATCCGGTCATCACAGATGGCGCAATCGAGGTTGTGGTCACCGGAACAGGCTTTCGCTTCGCAAAGCCGGTCTCCTGACGCACCCCGTTCGCGTTCCACCCCCGACTCGGCGCATCTTCTGCACGGCTAGCGAAGGAGATCGACCATGGGCCTCATGAAAGCCCCAAGCCTCATCACGTTCATTATCGCGCTGCTGTTGGCGATCACCGCGCTTGCCAGCAAGCTTGGTGTCGAGATCCCGCTCCCGACCGGCGTCAACTTTTGGGTGATGTTTGGGGCCTACGTGCTGCTGCTGCTCGGCGTCGTCACGCGCGGCTTTTAATTGCGCCGTTCTGCCGCGCGTCAGTCCTCAGACTTCACGCGTCCCGCTCGCTGCCGTTCAACAGGGTATGGATCGGCAAAGAAAATCCGTCGGACGTCCGCAGAAGCGCGCGCGCGTCGTTGAACTCAGCGTAGCCATCGCGCTCACCCTGACGGCTGCTGCCGTTTTGATGGTGAACGGCGCTCTGCACTAGCGGTCGGCTGGCGCGCCGCCGGCATGTTCCCCGATGATCGGACTTGGCTGAACGCCCATCGCGCTCAACTGAAGCGTAGATTTTTCCCCTAGGCTTTCGTGGTTCGCCGCGAACCAACTCTGCGCCGCCTCCCTGCCGATGTCGCGAAGATGGGTCAGGAACGCCCACTCAGCGTTGAGCTTCGTCGAGGCGCCGAAGTCATCCAGTTCTGATCCTCCGATCCGATGCAGGAAGACTTCGCGATAATCCAGGTCGCCCAGCTCGCCACGCTGCAGGCAGCCGTTGATGAACGCCACGTGCCGCAGTTCGCGGATAAGCGGGGCGTTAAACGAGATCTCGTTGACGCGATCTTGGATCTCGCGCGCCGTCCTCGGCGTTTCCGCGCGTGCAATCGGGTTCACCTGCACGATGACGATGTCGCGCGACCGGCAACACGAGAAGAACGGTGAGAGAACCGGGTTGCCCATGTAGCCGCCGTCCCAGTAGGGCACGCCATCGATCTCGACGGCCTGGAACAGCCACGGCAGGCACGCCGACGCCATGACGGCGTGCGGCGTGACTTTGTCGCCGGTGAAGATGTGTAGCCGTCCCGTGTTTACGTTGGTGGCCGAGACGAAGAGCTGGACGCACTGACAGGCCTGGACGGCTTCAAAGTCGACCATGCGGCTGACGATATCGAGCAGCGGATTCCAGTTGAGCGGGTTGAACTGATAGGGCGAGACGACCCGCGACATGACGTCGAAGGCTGCGAGCGCCGGGTTCATCTCAAGCGACCAATTGGCCGTCAGCACATCGAAGAACGTGCGCTGGATCGGGCTCAAGGCCGCCTCGCGGCTCACCTCGCGCCAGAACGTCTCCAGTGCCGCGCGTCCCCCCTCGCGACCGCCGTAACTGATGCCCGCTGCCATGACGGCTGCGTTCATCGCACCGGCGCTGGTACCGGAAATCGATTCGATCTCGATCTTTGGGTTCTCGAGGATCGCATCGAGCACGCCCCACGTGAAAGCACCGTGCGCGCCGCCGCCCTGCAGCGCCAGGTTGACGCGCTTCACGCCGGGACCGCCAGCCCATCGGAAGCACGTCGGCCCTGACGTCGTGACCTTCGGGCCGGTCTCGGCACCGGTTGACGCGTCGGCGCTTTGCGGATCGGCC
>JBCBXS010000294.1:0-3559 GCA_039816475.1 Pseudomonadota bacterium
CCGATCTATCGGCGACGCAGCCGGCGGCACCAACGCCAAGTGGCAGCACGACCAAAGAGGCTGACACCTACGAACCGTCAAAACCGTTCCAGCGCGGCGTGAAGAAGCCCGGCGTGTCGCGGTTCATCTCAGGCACGAGGAGACGCTGACGATGGCGATCCACAAAGGCCGCGGCTTTGCCTGCATCAATTACCCGATCGGTATGAACCTCGGCGGCGACCCGAGTCAGGCGCTGGTGCATTCAACGCCGGACGGCAAGTTCATGGTTTCGCTGTCGTCGATCGATCTCGGGCAGGGCATGAAGTCGGTCACGCGCCAGATCGCGGCGGAGACGCTCGGCGTGCCCGTCGCCGATGTTTACGTCGACACCGCCGACAGCGATACCGGCCCGCACTGCATGGGCTCGTTCGCCTCGCGCGGCACGCACCGGGTTGGAAACGCGGTCATTCGCGCAGCAAACGAAGCGCGCCAGCAGTTGCTCGAAGCTGCCGCTGACGAACTCGAAGTCAATGCGACCGATCTCGAAACAGACGGCGAAGGCAATATCCACGTTAAAGGCGCGCCAAACCGCTCGATCACCGTCGCTGAAACGGCCATCGCTGCGCAGTTCAAACAGGGCCGCACGCTGTCAGGCCGCGGCATCTTCCTGATCCCGCCGTCCGAAGCGGACCCAGACACCGGCGAGATGTCGCCGGTCACGTGCTTCGCACACGCAGCCGTCGTCATCGATCTCGAAGTCGACGACGAGACCGGCGAGGTCACCGTCAATGAGATCAACTCCGCCTACGAGGTCGGTCGCGCGCTTAACCCGAAGCTCGTTGAACAGCAGCTCGTCGGTGGCGCTTGGATGGGTGTCTCGCACGCGCTCTACGAGACGACCGAGCCCTACTACCCGTCGCGCGAACACGGACCGGAAGACTTCAATACGTATCTGATGCCCGGCCCCGGCGATGTCGTGCCGCACAACATCGCGGTGCTTGAGCGGCCCGCGGAGGACGCACCGTTCGGCGGCAAGGGTCCGGGCGAGATGTGCGCAAACCCGCTGCTGCCGGGGATCGCCAACGCGATCTACAACGCGGTCGGTGTCCGCTGCGATACGCTGCCGATCACGCCGGAGCGCATCCTGCGTGGCCTTCGTGCCAACGGCGGCGCGCGCCCTGCGGGTCACGCGGGGAGAGCGTAGGCGATGGCCGTGCGTCGCTCGATCGTCGGGATCGACAGCCCGGTAGCGCTCCGCGACGCGCTGGTCGCAGCGCAGTATCTCGCCGGCGACGAACTCGCGACGTCGGCGTATCTCGGGCTGGCGCTTGGCAAGCCGCTGTTGCTCGAAGGCGCGCCAGGCGTCGGCAAGACGGAGGCGGCCAAAGCGCTTGGCGCGGTGCTCGGCCGCGAGGTCATCCGGCTGCAGTGCTTCGAGGCGATCGAGTCGTCGGCTGCGATGTATGAGTGGAACTATCCCCGCCAGATGCTCGCGATCCGACAGGCGGGCAACGAGTACGTCAACATTTACGCCGATGAGTTTCTCCTCACGCGCCCAATGCTGGCCGCGCTGAGGGCCCCGGCGTCGACCGTTCTTCTTATCGATGAAATCGACCGCTCGGATCACGAGTTCGAAGCGTTCCTGCTTGAGTTCCTGTCGGACTTCACGATCTCGATCCCCGAAACCGGGACGGTCCGTGCAGCCGAGCAGCCGGTTGTTGTGCTGACGTCGAACCGGACGCGGGACTTGCACGAGGCGCTGCGCCGCCGTTGCGTCTATCACTGGATCGATTACCCGGACCCGGCGCTCGAAGCGCAGATCGTCATGATGCGCGCGAGCTCGGTTGCACATGCGACGGCCGATGCCGTTGTCGCAGCCGTGGGTCGGCTTCGCGCTGAGCCGCTGGCGAAACCGCCCGGCGTTGCCGAAACCGTTGAGTGGGCCGAAGCCGCGACGCTGCTCAATACCCAGGGCGCGACATGGCCAATGGCCTTCCGCCGCGCCATCGGCGTCGCGCTGAAAGACCACGACGACCTCGTGTTCATTGAGCAACGTTTCGATCAGATCATTCCAGGCGAGGCGGCCGCATGAGCGTTCCGCGGGCGCTGCAGCCGTTCCTCGATCTCGCAAGCGTTCTGCGGCGGCACGGGTTTGCCGTCGCACCGGATCAGACATCAGACTTCATCACAGCGGTCGGCCTGCTCGGGCCCGGTGACATGACCGACATCCATCGCGCCGGCCTTGCGCTGTTCTCGGTGCCGCCAGAGCGACGCGCGGAATACGACGCGCTGTTCCGCGCCGTCTTTCTCGGCCAGGCCGTCGCAGCGCCGGTCGCGGGCGACGACGAGGACGAGGTCACAGCCTACGACCCGACAGGCGCCGAACAGGAGATCGATGCCGGCAACGACGAAAGCGAAGTCGGTGGCGAGGCCGCTATCGCGGAGCGTCTCAGCCATCGTTCGTTTGCCGAGCCCGATGCAGACGTGACGCTGCAGCAGTTTCGCAAGGCCGCGCCGGCCGCCTTGCCACGCAGGCGATCGCAGCGGCGCCGACCAAGCCGCGCCGGTGATGCGATCGACATGGCGCGGACGTTGCGGCGTGCGCTGAAGAGCGACGGCGAGCTGTTTGATCTCGCGATGCGCAAGCGCAAGTCGCGCCAGCGCCGGATCGTGTTGCTCATCGATGTGTCCGGTTCGATGGAAGCGCGCAGTGAGCCGTCCATCCGTTTCGCTCATGCGCTCGCGCAGACCGCCGACAGCTTCGAGGCCTTTACGCTCGGCACGCGGCTCACCCGCATCACGCGATCACTTCGCGCGCGTAACGAGGCTCAAGCGCTTGCCGACGTCGGTGCGCTGGTCGCCGACTTCGACGGCGGCACGCGGCTCGGCGATGCGTTACAGGCATTTCTGTCAGTCCCGCGATTTACCGGCTTCGCGCGCGGTGCTGCAGTGATCGTGCTGTCCGATGGTCTCGAGCGCGGTGACCCCGGCGCATTGATCGATGCTGTTGCCCGGCTTTCGCGCCAGGCGTGGCGGATCGATTGGCTGAGCCCGATCGCGACCGGCGCCGAGTTCGCCCCGCGCACCGAAGCGCTTGCTGCGATCCGGCCGTACCTCGCAAGCCTTGGCGATGGCAGCACACTGGAGGCCGTCTGCGAGCACGTCCTCGATCTGAAGAGCGCGGCATGATCGACGCGCACCATCATATCTGGCGCCAGAAGGACCTGCCCTGGCTGTTGGGCCCTGAGCAGCCGCGCATCTTCGGCCCCTACGCGCCGATTAAGCGGGACTACCTAGTTGATGAGTTTCGCGAGGACCTGTCTGGCACCGAGATCGAGAAGTCGGTCTACGTGCAGGCCAACTGGGCGCCGAACTGGTTCGCGGATGAGGCGGCCTGGGTGCAGTCCGTCGCCGACGAAACCGGTTGGCCGCATGCGATCGTCGCCTTCGCGGACTTCACGATCGGAAATGTTCGCCCGCAGCTCGAAAGACTCAAACCCTTTCCGCTGATGCGCGGCCTCCGCCAGCAGTTCCACTGGCACGAGAACCCGTTTTATCGCTTCGCAAAGCGACCTGATCT
>JBCBXS010000295.1:0-3614 GCA_039816475.1 Pseudomonadota bacterium
AGCCGAACGACGGCAGCGGCGATGCCATCTTTCATCTCGATCCGCTTTGGTCGTCGGCTGATATCGATGCCATAGGGATCGATTGCTACTGGCCGCTGAGTGACTGGCGCGACGGTGACGACCACCTCGATCGCACGCGCGCGCATTCAGACAGCGACCTCCAATACCTGAAGTCGAACATCGCGGGTGGCGAGGGGTATGACTGGTACTACGCCTCCGCCGAAGACCGCGCAGCGCAGGTCCGCACGCCCATCACCGATGGTGCCGGCAAACCGTGGGTCTACCGGTTCAAGGATCTGAAGAGCTGGTGGGAGAACCCACACTTCGACCGCGTTGGCGGATCAGAAGTTCCGGCACCCACCGCCTGGCAACCGCAGTCGAAGCCCGTCTGGTTCATGGAACTCGGCTGTCCGGCGATCGACAAAGGCGCCAACCAGCCAAACGTCTTCTGGGATGAGAAGAGTTCGGAATCCGCCTGGCCGTATTTCTCGACGGGGCAGGCGAACGAACTCATTCAGCGTCGTTACGCGCAGGCCTTCGTCGAAGGCTACGGCAACGATGCCGAGACGTCCTTGGCGGGCCTGAACCCGACGTCTGCGGTCTACGGCGGCCCGATGGTCGACCTCGACCGGCTGCATCTCTACGTCTGGGACGCGCGGCCCTATCCAGCGTTTCCGTACGATCTGGACACCTGGTCCGACGGCGGCAACTGGCAGACGGGGCACTGGCTGAACGGCCGGGCCGGCGCCAACGATCTCGCCGATGTTGTCCGCGAGCTCTTCGCCGCCTACGGCATGACCGACGTCGACGTCAGCGGTCTCGCAGGCCTGGTGCCGGGCTTTGTGCTCGACCGGCCGATGCCGCTTCGCGAGGCGTTTCAGACGCTCGAACTCGCCTACTTCCTCGATGTCGTCGATAGCGGCGGCACGCTGCGGATCACGCACCGACAGGACGGGCCGGCTCTGCTGACGGTCGGCGACGATGACGTCGTCGAAGAAAAAGTCGGCGCGTCCCTGATCTCTCTCACGCGTGGTCAGGAAAGCGACTTGCCGCAAACCGTGCGTATCAACTACGTCGCCCGAGACGGTCGCTACGCAGCCGAGGTCGCTGACGCGCGACGGACGACGCGTTCGTCCCGGCGCGAGGCGACGGCAACGCTCGCCGTCATGCTCGATGACGCGCAGGCCTCATCGATTGCCGAAAGCTGGCTCTACGAGTCCTGGGCAATGCGGGAACGGCTGAACCTGTCACTGCCGCCAAGCAAGCTCGCCGTCGAACCCGGTGACCGACTTGGTGTCCGGATCGGCAAGCGCACGGTGACGGCGCGGATCGACGAGATCGCCGACCACGGCGCGCGCGTCATCGAGGCCCGCGCGATCGATACCGCCGTCTACAATGCCGGCCCGTCGCCATCGCGCGCGACGCAGGTGACGGACGCCCCAGTCGTCGGGATCGCGACCGTGGCGTTTCTCGATCTGCCGCTGCTCGACGGAACGGAGCCCGAGAGCGCAGGGTACGTCGCCGCCGCTCAGTCGCCGTGGCCGGGCGGCATCAACGTCTATCGGAGTTCGAGCGATACGGGATACGCGCTCGCGACCCAGATCGCGGCGCCTTCGATCATGGGTACGTTGGCAGCCCCGCTCGCCCCATCGCCGTCCGATCGCTGGACGCATCCCGCCGGGTTCGACATCAGGCTGATCTCCGGAGAACTCGCGAGCCGTACGGACCAGGATGTCTTCGACGGTCGCAACGTCGCGGCGATCCAGCACGAGAATGGCGCCTGGGAAGTCATCCAGTTCGCCGAAGCAGAACTGATCGGCCCGAAACACTATCGCATCCGCCGCGTCCTTCGCGGGCAGGCCGGCACCGATGGCGAAGCGGTCACCGAGATCCCGGCCGGGGCGAACTTCGTGCTGATCGACGGCCGCGAGAGCCAGCTTGAGATCACACCCGGTGATCTCAACCGCGCCCTTAACTGGCGGTATGGCCCGGCCGGTCGCGACTTCGGCTCAGCGCAGTTTCGCGTGACGCAGCATGCCTTCGCCGGTCTCGGCGCGCGACCGCTGTCGCCCGTGCACGTTCGCGGCAATCGCGACATCGACGGCTGGCATCTGAGCTGGATCCGCCGCACGCGGATCGGTGGCGATCGATGGGATCAGGCCGACGTGCCGCTGTCCGAGGCGCGCGAAGCCTACGAAATCGACATCCTCGACGACGGGACCGTTGTGCGGACCTTGCAGGCGGACACGCCGGCTCTTGTCTATGCCGCCGATGACGCGATCGCCGACTTCGGCCTCCTGCCCGAGGCAATCGACTGCCGCATCTACCAGATGAGCGAAGCGTTCGGGCGCGGTGCCCCTGCGATCGCTTCGCTCGCAACGACCTGACCGCACCGCCGCTCCTAACATCGGAAAATCAATGCAACAGCCGCCTTGGATGGCCGAGGCTTGGGCGCTCTTTGGCGCGTCCGAGATCGCTGGCCCGCGCGCCAATTCCCGCATCGCAGACCTCTATCGTGACGCCGGTCACGCCAGCGTTCGCGATGATGCCGTGCCGTGGTGTGCGGCGTTCGTCGGCGCATGTTTGAAGCGGGCTGGGATCCGGCCGACGGGCTCGCTGCGCGCGCGGTCGTATCTGAAGTTTGGCGTGGCCGCAGAGGTGCCGAAGCCCGGCGATGTCGTTGTCCTGACGCGCGGCGCGAGCCCAACGGCGGGACACGTCGGCTTTCTCGTCGGCGAGACGGAGACGCGTGTTCTTCTGCTCGGCGGAAATCAATCAAATGCCGTGACGGTGGCGGCGTTCTCGCGCGATCGCATCCTTGGGTTTCGACGACCGGCTTTGGACGCGCAACCGACGTCAGAGGTGGGCAACGATCACGCGCCGCGCACCACCGAAGACGCGTTTGCGCCGTGCCTCGCCCACGTGCTTCGGATGGAAGGGGGCTACGTCAACGACCCCTACGATCCAGGCGGGCCGACCCATCGCGGCATCACGCTCGCGACCTTCGCCCGATACCGGAAGACGCCGAACTCCACAGCGGCGCGGCGCGCCCTCGTGGCGGACCTGAAGGCCATCAAGGACGAAGAGGTTCGCGCGATCTACGAGGCGTTTTACTGGCGGCCGTCGCGTGCGCAGGAGATGCCCGCCGGGCTCGATCTCATGCACTTCGATGCCTCGGTCAATCACGGGCTGACGGGCGCCGCGCGCCTGCTCCAATCCGCGCTCGGCGTCGCGGTCGATGGCGAAATTGGTCCGGTGACGATGGGTGCCCTTCGCGCATCCGACCCGGCCCGAGTGATTGCTGCCTACGCTGATGCGCGCGCCAAGCGGTACCGCAGCCACCGACATTTCTGGCGCTTCGGCCGCGGCTGGCTCCGCCGCACCGAGGTAACGCGCACCGCCGCGCTGGCGCGGGCGGTAGAGGCTGCCGGCGACCAAGCCCCGAACACACTGCCCTCCAACCCAACAACGAGGCCCGACATGACGACCAGCACGCCAAACTCTTCATCGCCTGACGCCGCGCCGCCGTTTCCTCGATCCGCAGCTTCGGCATGCCCGACCCCACGGCCTTGGTCATGCCCCCCATCTCTTCGACTTCTTCGATCAGCGCCCAG
>JBCBXS010000296.1:0-3604 GCA_039816475.1 Pseudomonadota bacterium
ATCGGCGGGTTGAAGCTTGAACGCGTGCTCTTCATGCGTCTGGACGATGATGGGTTTGCCGCCGGTCAGCGACACCATCTCGGGGTAGCTCACCCAGTAGGGCGCCACGCAGATGACCTCATCACCGCGGTTCACCGTCGCCATCAGCGCATTGAAGATGACGTGCTTGCCGCCGGTCCCGACGATTGCCTGCGTCGGCTCGTAGTCGAGGTTGTTCTCGCGCTTGAACTTGGCTGCGATCGCCTCGCGCAGTTCCGGGATACCCGGGACTGGCGGATACTTCGTTTTGCCTTCGCGGATCGCCTTGACGGCTGCCTCCTTGACGTTCTCGGGCGTATCGAAATCCGGCTCGCCGACGGACAGCGAAATGACGTCACGGCCGGTGGCTTTCAGGTCGCGCGCTTTCTGTGTCAGCGCAATGGTCGCCGAAGGCTTGAGGTTCGAAAGCGCGTCGGAGATGAAGGCCATGGGTTGCTCCTGAAGGCCGGGAATTGAAACCGGCCGGACACTATGGTGGTCGCCGCATCGCGGCAAGGCTGGTCGCCTTACCATCATCGGCGAACGCACCGGACCGGCGGGGTCGTCTGCAATAAGCGCGTGCGTCAGCTCCCGGGCGTTAGCGGCCAAACGAGCAGGATCACCGGGATCGCGACGGCGATCACCACGATCTCGAGCGGCAGGCCCATGCGCCAGTAATCGCCGAAGCGATAACCGCCGGGCCCCATGATCAGCGTGTTGTTCTTGTGCCCGATGGGCGTCAGGAACGCGCACGATGCTGCAACCGCGACCGCCATCAGAAACGGGTCCGGGCTGACGTTCAGCGCATTCGCGACACCGACGGCCACAGGCGCTGCGATCACCGCAGTGGCTGTGTTGTTCAACACATCCGACAACGTCATCGTCACGACCATCATGATGGTGAGCACAACCCACGGCGGCGCGCCGGTCGCGACGTCGACGATCCCCTGTGCGAGCAGTTCCGTCCCGCCCGATGTTTCAAGCGCCGCCCCGATCGGCAATAACGACCCGATGAGGACCACGACCGGCCATTCGATGGTGTCGTAGATCGTCCGCAGTGGCACGATGTTGGCGAGCACGTATCCGCAGACGACGGCGCCGAGTGCGATCGGCAGATAAAGCAGGTTGAAGCTCGCAAGCAGGATCGCGAGCGCGAACATTCCGCCCGCGAGAAAGGCCTTGTTGCGGTCGGTGACCTGGAGCCCACGCGCGGCAAGCGGCAAGCCGCCGAGGTATTCGCTGGCCTCCGACAATCGGTCGACGGGCCCCATCATCAGAAGGATGTCACCGGCGCGCAACCGCGTGTGCCGGACACGCGATG
The DNA here is from genome assembly GCA_039816475.1 of Pseudomonadota bacterium. GTDB lineage: Bacteria > Pseudomonadota > Alphaproteobacteria > Rhizobiales > Hyphomicrobiaceae > JBCBWG01. The sequence goes on from JBCBXS010000296.1 coordinate 1,340, forward strand.
TGATGCGACGGCCCTCGCGCGAAATGCCGACGAGCCAGACGCCCATCTGGTCATGCAGCCTCAGCGCCTGGGCGGTCCGGTCTTCCGCCATCGCGCCCGGACGGACGACGATCTCCGACAACGTCAGCTCGCCGCGCTGCTTGGCGGCCTCTTCGCCGGCGCCCGCCTGGCCGACGGGGACGCGGCGCATTTCTTCGTCCTGCTCGTAGGACAGCCCCAGCTCGTTGACGAATGCGTCCAGGCTTTTGGCGTCGGTCTCGACCAGCAACACATCAGCCGGCTGCAGCTTGAGCCATCGCGCATAGCTCGGCAGCCGCGATCCACCGCGGAGGACGGCGACGATTGCGATGTCCTTCGCGTCGCAGAACTCGTCGAGCTCCCGCAGCGTCTTGTCGGCCGCCTTTGATGTTTCGCCGACGCGCAGCTCGACAAGGTAGTGGCCAAGCTCGAACAGCTCCTTGCTCGCCTCTCGCTCAAGCGTTGCCCGCGGCAGCAATCGCCAACCGATGAAAGCGACGAACGCCACGCCGATGATTGCGCAGGCGGCACCGACGGGTGCGAAATCGAACATCCGGAATGGCGCACCGAGGTTCTGCTCGCGATAGCTCGAGATGATGATGTTCGGTGGCGTGCCAATGAGCGTGATCAGTCCACCAAGGATGGTCGCGAACGAGAGCGGCATCAGCGTAATCGCCGGCGATCGCTTGGTCTGCGCCGCGGCTTTGAGATCGACTGGCATCAACAGCGCAAGCGCGCCGACATTGTTCATCAGAGCCGAGAGCCCAGCCCCAAGCCCCGCCATAATGGAAATGTGTGCGGAGACCGATCGGCCGGTGTCGATGAAATAGCGTGCAATCAGATCGACGGCGCCCGAGTTCGAGAGCCCGCGCGAGACAATGAGGACCAGCGCGATAATCAGCGTGGCCGGGTGCCCGAACCCGTCGAACGCGCTGTCCTGCGGCACGACGCCGAGGATCACCGCTGCGATCAGCGCGCCGAACGCCACCAGGTCGTATCGGATGCGGCCCCAGATCAGCAGCCCGAAGACTGCGAACAGCAGCGCGAACAATATCATTTGCGACGTCGTCATTCGCGCCGAACTCCAGATCACGGGCCGAGCCCAAAGCATACGCCGCAGACAAACGGCGCCACCCGAAACCCCGCCAATGCCGCGAGCGCTGAGCGCGCCGCATCGGCAGTATGGCGCTTAACGCCGTTCTGAGCAGAGTGCCCTCAGTATCACATCACAAAATACCCACAGCCCCAGCCTGAGATTGCCGATTGCGGGACACATTCCTCGGGCTGTTGGCACCCGGCGTTGTTGCGTGCGCAAAGCGAAAGCGCGGGCGGCATTGTTGCGGGGCGCGGCCACCGGATTGCCTGTCGATCAGGTCCGGCGCGCGCAAGCTACGGGGAGTTGCGGGTATGGGGCGTGAGGGGACGACTGCGAAGGTCGCGCACGGTCTGAGGGACTTCACGATCGCCATGGCATCGGCGATCGCATTCGCCGTTATCATGAATTTTGGAGCGACGGAGCCGGTCGCGTTGCCGATCCTGTCGCTCATCCTGCCAAGCGAGAGCATTGGGTTGTTGCTCGATCTGCCACGACAGATTGTGGGTCAGGCCGTCGGGCCTATTCCGGCCAACATCGCGGCAGTGCCGTCGTGGCTTGAAAGCTCGCTCGTCACGGCGGTTGCCATGATGTTTTCAGCGCTTGTAGCGCTGGGGCTCGGGCTCTTGCGGCTCGTCAGCCGCTCAGGCTGATGCGGGAGGACGATTCGTTGTGTGCGTCCGATCCGATGGGCGTCGCCTCATTCGTCGGAAAAGCTGTCAGGCGCGGCGCCTTCAACTTTCGTTGCAAAATCAACGAATTGGTCAATTCGTTCCCTGCCGAAGGCGCGAATTCCTTCTGGGGGCTCGATGCTGCCGCGATCTAACTCTACATATGGGACGTTGGAAGACTGAGGCAGCCGAGAGGATCCGTCCATGATCGCACGCACCGCCGCCGTCGTCGCAGCGCTGGTTTTCACCGGAGCCGCCGGTCTGGGTGTTGTGCAATTGGCTATCGGTCCCGACCATTTGGCGCGGGAAGCGGCAAAGGCACCGACGGTCCGGATCCTCGCGGATGAGGCGGTCGTGAAGTCGCCGTTCGACACGAGCCACGTGGTCTTGAGCGCGCGCAGCATCGACCAGAGTGCGGATGCGAAAAAGCCATCTCAGCGGTCCTTCGAAGTCGGTGACAAGATCACCATTGGCAGCGACAAC
>JBCBXS010000297.1:0-3597 GCA_039816475.1 Pseudomonadota bacterium
GGGCAGAGCGCGACCGTATCGCCACCGATCGCACGGCAGATCAGGCCTTCGTCCTCAGCAAACGACACCACTTTCGCCCCGACGCCCTTGGACGCCGGAAAGCTCGTCTTGGTCGCCTTGTCGGCCACGAGTTCGAGCCCGCAAATGAGCCCGGTCCCGCGCGCTTCTCCGACAAGCGGATGATCGGCAAGCGCATGAAGGCGCAAGTTGAATATTGGCGCCATGCGGCGGACGTGTCCGACGATGTCGTCGCGCTCGTAAATCTCGAGCGTCTTGTTGGCGACGGCACACGCGAGCGGATGGCCCGAATAGGTGAAGCCGTGCGCGAACATCCCGTGCGTGCGGCTGCTGCCGAGCATCGCCTCGTAGTCGTCTTCTGAGACGGTGACCGCGCCGAGCGGGACGTAGGCCGACGTGATCGCCTTGGCGACGGAGATCGTGTCAGGCTTGCAGCCGAAGGTCTCCGAGCCGAACCAGTTGCCCGTCCGCCCGAAGCCGCAGATCACTTCGTCGACGATGCAGCGGATGTCGTACTTCGCGAGCACCGCGTTGACCTTCTCGAAGTACGTCTTCGGCGGCAGGATTACGCCTCCCGCGCCCTGCAGCGGCTCGGCGATGAACGCTGCGACTTCTTCCGGGTTCTCGGCGAGGATCAGCGCTTCGAGATCGTCCGCCATGCGGGTTGCAAAGTCTTCCTCGCTTTCGCCCGCCTCGCCATGGCGCCAGTAATGCGGGCAGGCTGCGTGACTAACGCGGCTCATCGGCAGATCGAAATCGGCGTGGAACAGGGGCAGGCCGGTCAGGCTTCCGCTGGCGATGGAGACACCGTGATAGCCGCGCTGGCGCGAGATGATCTTCTTCTTCTTCGGTTTGCCGCGCGCGTTATTGAGATACCAGGTGAGCTTGATCTGCGTGTCATTCGCTTCGCTGCCCGACGAGGTGAAGAAGACCTTGCTGGTCGGCGCCGGCGACATCGCCTTCAGGCGTTCGGCCAGCTCGATCGCAGGCTCGTGGCTTCGGCCGCCGAATAGATGCTGGAACGAGAGCTGTTCCATCTGTTTGCGCGCCGTCTCGACGAGTTCTTCGTTGCCGTAGCCGAGGCCGGTGCACCAGAGACCGGCAAGCCCTTCGAGATATTGTTTGCCGCTCGTATCGGTGACGTAAACGCCTTTCGCGCTGTCGACGATCAGCGGGCCCTTCTCACGGTGCCCGTGCAGGCTGGTCGTTGGATGCAGCACGCCTTCGATGTCGCGGGTGGCGGAGTTGGTCAGCTGCTGCATTGCGGCGGTCCTGTCAGGATGGCTCGGCTGAGTTTGGACGGTTGCCGGGCAGGTGCAACCCTCAGGTGCCCGGCGTTTGCCATCAATTGCCCGAAATGCTGAATGACGTCGGGCGGACAGGCTGGCGCAGATCGCGCAAGCAAGCTTCGAAGATCGTGCGGCAATCGACATGGAACGAGCGAACGGAACTCCGGCGGGGCGTCTATCGCGCGGTTGTGCCTGGGCGCTCAGGACGGCCGCGTTTGCCGCGGCCCTGATCATCGCGACACTGGTCCTTCATCGGTTGTTCTCGATGCCGACGGCCGTTGCGCTCAATCTGTTTGCGCTGGCCTTCGCGCTCGCGGGGCTCGCGATTGTTCTCGCACTCGTCGGATTGCAGAGGATCTGGTCGCGCGGAGGACGCGGTGCCGGAATGGGGCTCGCCGCGCTCGTGCTAAGCGCTGCGATCCTTGCCTGGCCGATGACGTACGCGCCGCGGGCGATCGCGCAGGCGCCGCTCAATGACGTGACGACCGATTTCGAGAACCCGCCGGAGTTGACGAAAGCGCGAGAGCAGCGGCCGCTCGGCGCGCAAGGGGTCGACTACCCGGGCGAGATCGCGGCGCGATTGCAGCAGGAACTTTACCCCGACCTGCAACCGCTTGTGGTCGACCGGCCGGCGGCCGAAACGTTCGATCTGGTCGTCCAGGCCGTCAACAAACTTGGCATGGATGTCGTCCGCGAGACCGAACCTGAGAACGGCGGCACGGGCGTGGTCGAAGCTGTCACGCGGACGCTGATCATCGGGTTTCGCGACGACGTCGCAGTCCGCATCATCGGGCGCGGCGACCGTTCGCGGGTCGACTTCCGGTCCGCTTCGCGCTGGGGGCGGCACGATTTCGGCCGCAACGCCACCCGCGTCCGCGAGATGATCCGCGCGCTTCTCGATCGTTTGGAATCGACCGTGCCCGCCGCCGAAGCCGGCAGCTGATCCGATCAGCGCGTCATGCTGATCTGCGTATCGTGGGTCAGCACACCATCGACGCGCGCCATGCCCTTCTCGATCATATGCGCGACGTGCGCTTCGACGGACATCGCAGCGGCACGGTGCAGCGCCGGGTCGATCTGTGCGTAGATCAGTGCGACGACCGCATTAATCGTATCGTGTCCATTTCGGATGGCGTCGGCAATTGCCTGCTCGCGCATGCGCCGGTGGACGAGGTAGGCTTTCGTCACGCGGATCGGATCGCGGATCTGACCGCCGTGGCCCGCGTGAAAGACGTCAGCCTCGATCTCAGTGAGCTTCATGAGCGAGGCGAGATAGTCGCCCATGTGGCCCTCAGGCGGCGCGACGACGGTCGTGTTCCAGCCCATCACGTGATCGCCTGAGAAGACGATCTTCCGCTGCGCCCAGTGGAAGCAGAGATGATCAGGCGCGTGCCCCGGCGTGTGGATCGCGCGAAGCGTCCAGCCTTCGCCGGCAATCTCGTCACCATCCCGCAGCGGATGCTCGGGCTCGAAATCCGTGTCGATGAAGGCGCGCCCGCTTGGCGACAGCAGCCGCTCATCGGTCGCGCTCACATCGCGGCCGTAGCCGCAAACCACCGCGCCGGTTGCGTTCACCATCGCATCGAGCCCGTCGATGTGATCGCGATGGGTATGCGTGATGAGAATGTGACTGACGGGCCGGCCGCCAACGGCCTTTAGCACCGCGTCCCGATGGGCGGCATCATCCGGTCCGGGGTCGATGATCGCGAGTGACGTGTCGCCGACGATGTAGGTGTTGGTGCCCTTGAACGTGAAGACGCTCGGGTTGTTCGCGGTCAGCCGGATCAGGCCCGGCCCAAGGCCGCGTGGCTCGCCGTAGGCGAACTCCATCTCGGTCCTGAACGACAGATCGGACATCGCCCGCTCCCACGCAATTGGCGCTCGCGGCGGCTGTCACGAGGCTCAGCTGCCGGAAGCCCGCCTGTGTAGGCCTTTGAGCGTCGCTGGCAAGCGCGTTACGGTGCGCCCGCACACACACGAGCCTTGGACACGTCCCATGACATCGACCGCGAGCGGCACCACGGATGAACTTCTACACGAGGTCGCAGACGGCGTTTGCACGATTACGCTGAACCGCCCACAGGCGCGCAATGCACTGACATTCGGCATGTACGATGGGCTCGCGGCGATCCTTTCAGACATCCCGACCGATGGGTCGGTCCATGCGGTCATCATTACTGGTGCCGGTGAGAAGGCGTTTGCTGCAGGCACAGACATCTCACTGTTCCACGACTTCTCGACGCCTGAGCAGGGGCTCGAGTACGAGGCGATGAGCGAAGCGAACTTTGCA
>JBCBXS010000298.1:0-3583 GCA_039816475.1 Pseudomonadota bacterium
CAGCCATATGGACAGCCGCTGCCTCATGGCGCGTATGGATGAGACGTTGACCGGTATCCACCGCCGCGTCGAACAAGCTCATGATGTGGTTGCCGGAGAGCGTGAAGATTTGACCGACGCCGTGCGCGCGCAGCCGGGCCATGACGACATCAGCGCCTCGCCACTCAGTAGTCATTGCCGTTCACCTCCGTGTGATGCCTTGGATTGCCTTCGTGGATCGCGCGTGGATCATGGGCCGGGCGCGGTCGAGGCGGGTATCAGTGGTGAGAGGACCAGCTTCCGCCGGTGCACGCAACGCTGGATGCCGCAGCCGTGACCTTCGCCGCAAAACGACCTTGATTGCGCGTGAGCGGAAGGCGCCACGCGCAGGGTTTACGACGCGTTGCACGTGACGCCTGCCTGGTCCGTGAGGATTGATGACCGAAAGCGCCGAGCGCTCTGATCTGATCGTCTGCGAAACCGGGGTTCCGGGCGCGGACATCCGAGATCGGCCGCCTGCGGCAAAACCTTCGCGGCGCCGGTCCCTCATCACTGTGCTGATCCCGGTCTTCAATGAGGTCGATGGCCTCGACCGCTTGCTCGAACGGCTTCGGCCTGTGCTCGATGCGCTGGAGACGGACTGGCGCATCCTCTTTGTCGATGACGGATCGCGCGATGCGACGTTCGCGCGACTGAAAGCGATTGGCGCCGACGACACTCGGGTCGCAGCGCTCACCTTCAGCCGCAACTTCGGAAAGGAAATCGCGATCGCAGCCGGCCTCAAGCATGCCACCGGCGACGCCGTCATTATCATGGACGCGGACCTGCAGCATCCGCCTGAAGTGCTCACGGAATTCGTTGCGCGGTGGCGTGAGGGTTACGAGATCGTCTATGGGCAGCGCCTCAGCCGCGAGAACGAGTCCCCGCTGCGCCGCCTCATGGCCCGCGTCTTCTATCGCCTGTTCAATTCGCTCGTGGACACCGATATCCCGAAAGGCGCCGGCGACTTCCGTCTGCTCTGCCGCCGGGCCGTAGATGCGATGAACCAGATCAACGAGACCTCACGGTTTAACAAAGGCCTGTTCTCGTGGATCGGCTTCAAGGCGATCGGTGTGCCGTTCACGGTCGAGGATCGCCAGACGGGGTTCAGCAAGTGGAGCCTGCGGCGGCTGACCAGTTTCGCGCTCGACGGGCTCACGTCGTTTTCGACATTGCCACTGCGGGTCTGGTCGCTGGTGGGCGCTGCCGTCTCGCTGATCTCGATGGTCTACGCCGTCATCATCCTGACGCGCACGCTGGTCTTCGGTGCCGATGTACCGGGCTTCCCGAGCCTGATCATCTCGGTGATGTTTTTCTCAGGCATCCAGCTCATCTCACTCGGCGTGATCGGCGAATACCTCGGCCGCGTGTACGAAGAGGTCAAAGCGCGCCCGCTCTACATCGTGGCGGACTCGTTCGGGCTCGATCAGCCGGAGGACGCGACAATGGCGGCAGGTTCGGTTGATGCGCACGATCCAGGCCCGCCGTCGACTGGGGCGCAGTCGTGACCGGGCGCGTCCGCCATGTGGGCGGGTTTATCCTCGGCGGTGTCGCCGCGCTGCTCGTGGACCTCGCGGTCCTTGAGGTTCTGACGCGCGGTGCGGGCCTCTCACCGTTTATTGCGCGGGTTCCGGCAATCGCCATCGCTATGGTCGTGTCGTGGCTGATCAACCGAACAATCACGTTCGCGGTCACCACGCCGCCGACGGTCAGCGAGTTTGCGAAGTTCGCAGCGGTGTCGTGGATCGCACAGGCCGTGAACTACGCAGCGTTCGCCTCGCTGCTCCTGATGTTCCCGTCGCTACCGCCGGCAGCGGCCGTCATCCTCGGCTGTGGCCCGGCCGTCGCGGTAGCCTACGCCGGCTTCCGGTTCGGCGTTTTCAAGTCAGCCGCACGCACCGAGCCGCCCCACCCCGCGGCATAGAGCAGGTTGAGCAGACCGTCGCCCACATCTACCGATCAGCGCGCCACGTTCGCCACGTTCGCCGCCTTAACGATTAATCACGCTCGCGCCCGGAGCCGCCATGTCCATTCCGATCCTCACAAGCGCGCGCGACCTCCTCGCGAACTACGACGCGGTGTTCTGCGATGTCTGGGGCGTCGTCCATAACGGCGCAACGGCCTACATCGAAGCCTGCGGCCTGCTCGAAGCGTTTCGCGCGCGAGGCGGCACGGTCATTCTGGTGACCAACGCGCCCCGGACCGAGGACGTTGTCGCTAACGTCCTCGACAGCAAGAACGTCCCGCGCGCCGCCTACGATGCGATCGTCTCCTCCGGCGAGATTGCCGCCGCCCACGTCGCTCGCCAGGGCTACGACCGCGTCCACCACATCGGGCCGGACCGCGACCTTGACCTCTTCAAGCGACTCACCGCGGCCCGCGTCGATCTCGCGTCCGCCGAGGCCATCATCGCGACCGGACTGATCGATGATCACACCGAGACCGGAGAGGACTACCGCGAGCGCTTGCGGGAGCCGGCTGCGCGGCGGCTGCCGTTCGTCTGCGCCAACCCCGATCTTGTCGTCGACGTCGGCGGCACGATGCTGCCCTGCGCCGGTGCGATCGCCGAGGTCTACGAGGATCTCGGCGGGCCCGTCGTCTGGGCCGGCAAGCCGCATCGCCCGGCCTACGATCTCGCGCAGACGCGCGCAGACACCGGGCGCGGCGCGCCAATCGACAAGGCACGCATCCTCGCAATCGGCGATGCGATCAGGACGGATATTGCAGGGGCGGGCGCCTACGGCATCGAGGCGCTGTTCATCGGCCAGGGCATTCACAGGGACGCTGTGCTGCGCGACGGCGTGCTCGACCCGGACGCGTTCGAAACGTTGGTCGCCGACGCACCCTATAAGCCGGTTGCCGGCATGGCCTCGCTACGCTGAGCCCTCAGGGCCAGCTAGCCGTCGCGATCCGTCGCCTTGCCTTCAAGCGCCTGCCGCTCGGTCTTCTCGTTCTTCGGCGGCGTCGTCGTCTTCGAGAAGCGATTGAGGATCAGATCGGGCGACGACGTGTTGTGGCGCGAGGGGCGCGTGCGGCCAATCCAGACGTCAGTGGCCTCGGCCGACTTGAACGACATGATCGGGTGCTCCTGCCATGCCTTTCCAGACACCGGGCGCACCGAGATTTGAGCCGCGTCGTTGTTAGTATCGGTGACGTACATCGAACGCACCATCGTAAACGGCTGCCCGGTCACAGGCTTGTCGAATACCACTTGCAGCGCCGAGCGCTTCTCGGTCGTCTCCGTCATCTGCACGGTCGCTGCGTTGCCGGACTTGAACTTCAGCGAGAACGTCTCGGTCTTCGGTGCGAACGCGAGTTCCTCGATCTCGACGACCGGGCGACCCGCATCAGTGACCGGCCCGATCAGGAACGATGAACCGAACGCCGTCGCACCGCGATCAGCCGGCGCGCGTGGCCGTAATCGCCAGTACCCGTCCTGCGGATAGACGACGGCGATCTCCTCGCCGCCCATTGGACGGAGCTTCCAGATCTGGATGAGGTGCAAGTTGTCGAAGGTCTTGTCGCCGATGCGCACGACTGTTTTCGAAGGCCGCCAGAACGTCGG
>JBCBXS010000299.1:0-3576 GCA_039816475.1 Pseudomonadota bacterium
CGCCTTCGCGAGACCTCAGCGCTGGCGAAGCACAGCCGCATGAGCGCGCGCCAACCCCGGGTCGCCGTGATGCAGCTCGGCGCGCGACATGCCTTTGCTTTGCCGGCAGCCTTCGCAGAGACCGGGTCCCTTGCCCGGTTCGACACTGACTTCGCGATGTCGGGTTTGTCCGTCCTGAGCAGCGCGTTCACGACGCGATCAGCGCGGCGTCTGCCGGACCACCTTGCGCCGCTGACGCATCACGCCCCTGCGCGCGCCATCGCAAACCACCTGCTTGCTCAAACGTTGAAACGTCGGGACGCCACCGAAACCCTGGCGCGTCACCGGTATCGCACAGCCGCAGCCTTCGACGCGCAATGCGCCCGCCGCGACTATCGAGGCATCACGCACCTCGCCGCCATCAACGGCGAGGCCGTCGAGACTGTCAGAGCCGCACGCGACGCTGGCGTCCGCACGGTCCTTGACGTCGTGATCCCCCCTTCGTGGCATGACACCGTTGCCGACGAAGCGCGGCGATATCCCGGCTGGGGCACGCCACAGGCCAACTGGGCCACTGCAAGCGCGGCGCCCGACGCCATTGATCGGAACGTGACGGCACTTCATCTCGCCGACGGCCTACTTTGCCCTTCGCCCGCCGTCCGCGATGACCTCGTCACGACCTACGGCGTCGCGTCGCATCGCACGCATCTGGTGCCGTACGCCGTGGCGCCAAAATTCTTCGCGGTCCTCAATCGCCCCGAGCCCGGGCGCATCCTGTTCCCGGGAACAGCCGATCTGCGCAAGGGCATCCACATCCTCGCGATGGCGGCGGCCGAACTCTTATCGCGCAAACCCGACCTCACGTTCGTCATAGCAGGTGACGCGTCTCCCATCGTTCGCGAGCATCCGCTCTGCCGCCCGTTCACGTTCCTCGGCCGCATCTCGCCTGCGCGCATGATGCAGGAATATGCGCGCGCCGATGTTTGCGTGTTGCCATCTTTGGCGGAGGGCTCGGCAGGGGCGACCTACGAGAGCCTCGCAGCCGGCGTACCGCTAGTGACAACCCCGGACGCCGGCTCGGTGGCGCGCGATGGCATCGAAGGCCGGATTGTTCCGGCGGGCGATCCCGCGGCCCTCGCTGACGCCATCGTAGACATCGTCGGAAATCGCGATCGCCGCGCAGCGCTCGCCGGCGCAGCACGAACGCGGGCCGCCGCCTTCGATTGGGCCTCCTACGGGCAGCGCATCCGCGCAGCCGTGCTCGGCGAAACGGCGCCGGTCGCTCTCTCGCAAGCAGAGGAAACACGAGAGGCCGTCCCAGCATGACCACGCTGCATGTGCCATCGCTGCATAACCCGATGCGCGTTCTCTGGCGCGCGCGCGGCAGCTTCATGCGCCTGACCTGCCCGCTCTTCTGGCGCCGGGCCGGACACCGCTTGCAGATCACCGGTCGCATGCGCCTCGGCCTGCTCTACCAGAACGTCACCATCGGCGATGACGCTTTGATCGGCCATGACGCCTACCTGCAGACGGGCCGCCAGGGCCGCATCGAAGTCGGCGACCGGTTCAGCCTCAACGACGGCAGCCGCATCGTCGCAAGCAAGTCGGTTACGATCGGCGACAACGTGGCAATCGGCGAGTACGTCTCGATCCGCGATCAGCAACATCGTTTCGAAGCCGGCCACGGCGTGCGCGATCAGGGCTTCGACGTCGCGCCCGTGCGTATTGGTAACAATGTCTGGATCGGCCGCGGCTGCTTCATTGGGCCGGGCACAGACATCGGCGACAACACGGTGGTCGGTGCGAACAGCGTTGTTCACGGCGTGGTCCCGGCAGGCGTTCTGATCGCCGGCGCCCCCGCCCGCGTGCGACGGCGGTCCAGCAACACCGACCGCGGCGCGCTTCAAGTCGTCGAGGCCGCCGAGTGATGCTCGACACGCTTGAACATCGCACAACCAGATCCGATGCCGGCGCAGTGCGAGCGATGCCGCGCATCGCGCACGTGCTCGGCACGCTCGGTACGGCATCCGGCGGGCTTTACACGTCTGTCCGGCGACCGGCGCAAGTTATGAGCGCCGACGGTTGGCCTATCTCGGTCGTCACACCGGAGGACGGCACGCCCGACGACATTTGCGCGACCTGGCATCCGACGTCGATTTATCGCTCCAGCAGTGTCGGTCCCGCTGCGGTCGGCATTTCGCCGGGCATCTCGCAAGCGCTGAAACAGGCCGGGCCCGATGTGCTGCATCAGCACGGCCTCTGGACCCCGCTGTTCGTTGCCGCAAACCTGTGGGCGCGCCGAACGGGCTGCCCGGTCGTCATCTCGCCGCGGGGAATGCTTGCACCCTGGGCGCTCCGCCAATCATCCCTGAAGAAGAAACTCGCTTGGACGCTCTATCAGCGTCGCCAATTACGACGCGCGGCATGCCTTCACGCATTGACCGAGCAAGAAGCCTGCGACGTGCGCGCGCTCGGGGTGTCGGCACCGATCGCAGTCATCCCGAACGGCGTCGATCTTCCGCAACGTAGTCCAAGTGCCGACGGCACACCGCTCGCGCGTCGACGTCTGCTCTTTCTAGGACGCCTGCACGAGAAGAAGGGCGTCGCAAACTTGCTCGCCGCCTGGGCGGAGGTCTGCACCCGCGCGCCGGCTCTCGCTGCTGCGTGGCAGTTGGTGATCGCGGGCTGGGGCGAACCTCGGACGGAGCGGGCGCTCAAGCAAACGGCAACCGAGCTTGGGCTCGACGGCGCAACGCTTGAGTGGCGCGGCCCCGTCGTCGGCGCCGAAAAGGACGAACTCCTCGCGAGCGCAACCGCATTCATCCTGCCGTCTTTGTCCGAAGGCCACCCGATGGCGTGTCTTGAAGCGGCGGCGCATGGCCTGCCGGTGTTCGCAACCGCCGCCTGCAACCTCGACGACTTCGTGGCCGCGCGCGGGGCGATCCCGATCTCGACGGAACCGAAGGCACTCGCGCAAACACTGGCGGCGCAACTCGCCGATCCCGCTCTGCCACAAATCGGCTGGCGCGCGCGCAATCTCGTCACCCGTGCCTACACGTGGACGCACATCGCCGACCGGTGGGCCGCCGTCTACCGATGGCTCGCGCACGGGGGCACGCCGCCAGCCGACGTGCGGTTTGCGACATGACCGGTCCGGCAACGCCCGACTTCGCCGCGCGGCGGAGACCGCAATGGAGCCGCCGCGAACGTGCTGTTCGCGTTATCTGGGCGCTAACTCAACCGTTGTTCCGGTGCAGCCCGCGGATCGCGTGGGGCTGGCGCCGCGGACTGCTCCGCCTGTTCGGTGCAAGCGTCGGCGCGGATGTGCACATCCATCCGACCGCCCGCATCGCGATCCCGTGGACACTCAATTTTGGCGACGGCGCTGCAATCGGCGACCGCGCGATCCTTTATGCACTCGGGCCGATGCGCATCGGGGCGGGCGTGACGATTTCGCAGAACGCGCATCTCTGCGGCGGCACGCACGACCATCGCGATCCGGCATTCCCGGTGGTGCGATCGCCGATCACCGTCGCAGACGATGTTTGGATCGGCGCGGATGCGTTTATCGGGCCGGGCGTGGAGGTTGGGGACGGG
>JBCBXS010000029.1:0-14340 GCA_039816475.1 Pseudomonadota bacterium
GGTGTGCGTGTCAGGCTCATGCGCCAGCAGTCGGTCGAACGTGATCTCATAGATCTCGTCGGCGACCTCGGCCTCGTAAAACGCGATGTAGGCGGCGAACAACTCCCGCCACGGCTCATAGTCGTCAGGTGCGATCTCGCGAACTTGCGTCATCACAGCAGAAACAGCGTCGCGAGCCCGAGGAACGCGAAGAAGCCCACAACATCCGTCACCGTCGTCAGAAACACACCGGATGCGATCGCGGGGTCGTAACCGAGCTTATCCAGGGCAAGCGGGATCGCGATGCCTGCCACGGCGGCTGCGAAATGGTTGAAGATCATGGCTGCGGCAATGACCATGCCGAGCGGGCCGGACCCGAACCAGACCACGGTAATGGCCGCCAGGATGATCGCGAAGATCAGGCCGTTTAAGAGGCCGATGGCGGCTTCACGCATGACGACCTGCACTGCGTTGCGGGGCCCGAGGTCCTTCGTCCCGAGCGCGACGACGGCGACCGTCATCGTCTGCGTCCCCGCATTGCCGCCCATCGAGGCGACGATGGGCATCAGCACGGCGAGCGCGACGAGCTGCTCGATCGAGGCGTCGAATTGTTTGATCACCAGCGACGCGAGGATCGCTGTGCCGAGGTTGATAAGCAGCCAGACGAACCGGCTCTTGGTTGCGTCAATCACGTTGTCGAGCAGGCTTTCGTCACCGACACCCCCGAGGCGTTTGATGTCTTCGTCGGCCTCGTCCTGGATGACCTCGACCATATCGTCGACCGTCACGACGCCGACCATACGTTCGTTGTCGTCGACGACCGGGGCCGCCAAAAGGTCGTAGCGATTGAACTGCCGGGCGACCTCTTCCTGGTCTTCCGTCGCCTGCACGACCTCGACGTCATCGCTCATGATATCGGCGATCGGCACGTTGCGCTTGGTGCGAACAAGCTTCGACAGGCCGACCGAGCCGAGCACACGATAGGTCGGGTCGACGACGTAGATTTCCGAAAACGTGTCGGGAAGGTCTTTCGCCTCGCGCAGGTGATCAATCGTCTGGCCGACATTCCAGAACGGTGCGACGGTGACGAAGTCGGCCTGCATGATGCGGCCGGCCGTTTCTTCATCGTATTCGAGGTTGCGGCGAAGCGCGGTCCTGTCCGCGATCGGCATCTGCTGGAGGACGTCTTCGCGGTCTTCCTCTTCGAGACCATCGAGGACGTAGGCGGCGTCGTCCGATTCCAGCTCAACGACCGCTTTAGCGAGATACTCGTTCGGCAGCTCTTCGAGCAGCGGATCGCGGACGGCTTCGTCGAGTTCGGAAAACGCGTCGAACTCGATCTCACTTCCGAGCGAAAGAATAAACGGCGCACGCTGCTCCTGTGGCAGCGCCTCGATCAGATCGGCAAGGTCCGGCGCGCGGAGGTCTTCCGTCAGGTTCGAGACCTCTTCGCGATTCCCGTCCTCGATCGCGGTCTCGAGGGTGCGCACAAGTTCGGAATCGATGATTTCGGCTTTTTCAGCGGGCCGGGTCTCTTCGGCGTTGTCCATGGGGCGCTCGCTCCGGAAATCACGATCACGCAGATGCCGGTGGCCCGGCAGTTTTGCTCACTCCGACCTCATCAAACGCTGAACGACTGACACCGCCGCCGTCTCCCGAAAAAAAGGATCGTCGGTCCTGTTGTCGGTCCAGGGATGGGAGAGGCCGGTCGCGACGACGCGGCGCCGTCGTGTGGCAGCCGCTATCACACTCACCACTCACAGGCCACATGCGACCGCCACGCAACAATCGCGGCCTGACCGAGGGATGACAGAGACTTGTCCCGTGCCAAACCGCCCGCTTTCTCCCCATGTGCCCGGCGACCTGATAGAACAGATCGGTCGCGATTTGGTTCCGAGTGCCGGACGAGACGCGACCGCGGGGACCAACACCACGGAGCCGTGTCGCGCATCAGCGACAACACGGGACCGCACGGGCTGAGCGAGGGATCGACGCGCATGTTGCCATTGCGGGCAGTTTTGCTTGGCGCCGCTGCTGTGAGCGTTGCTGGCGGCATCTTCGCCATTGGCGCGACGACTGCGGTCGCGAAGGCCGGCGCGACGGCGTCTGCTGCCTGCGCCAACCCGAACGCGCTGGGCGTCTCCCGCATCATCGAGATCGATACGACCGGCGGGCCGGAATACGGCGCCCAGCAATACAAGACTGTCGATCCGCTGCAAGACGGTGAAGTCGTCCTCACCTTTGACGACGGCCCGCTTCGCCGGAACACACGAAAAGTTCTGCGCGCACTGGAAGAGCACTGCACCAAGGCGATCTTCTTCGCGGTGGGGCGGATGGCGGTTGTCGATCCGGTGACCCTGCGCGCGGTCGCGGACGCGGGCCACACGGTCGGACACCACACGTGGTCGCACAAGAACCAGCGGTCTCGCAGCACCGTGCGGGCCATTGCCGAACTCGAACTCGGCGTCAGCGCCATCGAAGCTGCGATCGGGCGTTCCAGCGCGCCCTTCTTCCGCTTCCCGTATCTCGCCGACACACGAACCATGCGCGCCTATCTCGGAGAGCGGAACTTCGGCATCTTCTCGATCGATATCGACAGCTTCGATTGGCGGTCGAAATCAGCCGCCCGCGTGCGCAGCACGATCATGTCGAAGCTACGACGGAAGCGGAAAGGCATCCTGCTCTTCCATGACATTCAGTCGTCCACGGCCAACGCGCTGCCGCGGCTGCTCAATGACATCAAGGCTGAAGGTTTTCGCATCGTGCACATGGTGCCGAAGTCGCCGACTGTTTCGCTGCCCGAATACGATCGCGTCGCGGCGGATCTTCTGAAACGGAAAGCGTACCGTCACCGCGCGCGTCCGCTTAAGACGGCGTTCCAGTTCTCCGGTCGCGCGCGCACAGTGAAAAAGCAGGCCCGGACTTCGTCGAAGACCTTGTCGACCAGTTCGGAGCGAAGTCCCGATGATGTGGCCGTCGTCCAGCGCGCCAAGCAGCCGCGCAAGGCTCCGCTCAAGGTCGTGCCGGCGACGCAACGCCCCGCCGCCCGGCCGCGCCCGAAACGGCCGGCAACCGTGCTCCGCCGCGTGCCCGACTGGCGGACATCTGTCTTCGAAGAGTAACCACGCTTTCCGTTCGCTCAGCCTTCCGATGGCCGTGTTGCCGGCGACCGTCTAAGCAGGCAGCTGAGTTCCGGAGGGGCTGCGGAATGCCAAGTTATTTCACGCATCGACGCACCGCCCATCTGTGGCTGCGCAGTGTGCTGGTCCTCAGTCTGGCCTGCGTGCTCATCGCGGGCCTCTCCGTAGACGAAGCGATTGCTTGCGATCGTCCGAACACCGCAATCGGCCTCTCACGCATCGTCGAGATCGACACGCGCACCGGCCCGCTGTTCGGCAAGATCTCGCGGTTCGAGAAACAGCCGACATTCCTCAAACCAAACGAAGTCATCCTGACCTTCGATGATGGCCCGTCGCCGAAGGTCACCGATGCGATCCTGCGGACGCTCGCTGAGCACTGCACGCTGGCGACGTTCTTTCCCGTCGGCAAACGGGCGCTGCGGTTCCCGAAAACACTCCGCGCTGTCGCAGCTGCCGGCCACACAATCGGCGCACACACCTGGTCGCATCCGAACCTGAGCAAGCTCAGCGAACCGAAGTCCCGGCAGGAAATTGAACGCGGGTTCGCAGCCGTCGCGCTTGCGGCGGACACGGGCATTGCGCCGTTCTTCCGGTTCCCGGGTCTCGCCGATACGCAACCGCTGCTCGATTACGGCAAGGACCGCGGCGTCGCGACGTTCACCGTCGATGTCGTCTCAGACGACAGCTACGCGAAGAGCACGCAGGCGATCATCGATACCGTTTTCAGCCGCATCAAAGAGTACGGCGCCGGCATCATGCTTTTCCACGACCTGAGAATGCGCACGGCAAAAGCGTTGCCCACGGTCTTGAAGATGCTGAAGGAGAAGGGCTTCAAGGTCGTCCACATCCGCCCGAAGGCGCCGATCACGCCGGATCCCGCCTTCCGCTCGATGCTTCAGCCCGCGTTGGCCGCCGGCCTCAAGAGGCAATCAAACGTACGCGTCTCTGTTCCGCTTCCAGCGGCGATTGCGCGTGCGCCGGTCGAGACCTGGTCACCAAAAACACCGCCCGAAGCGCCCGGCCCGACGGCCCGATCGCAAGACGGTTCGCCGAACAGCGCGCAATAGCCGTCGACGCTGATCGGTCCCGTGGAACGTCGAGCGCTTTCTGGCAGACACGACGTCGTGCTACGTGGCGGCGTTGGGCGCGATGGGGAGTTGGCAGGACCGTGGCAAGGCGTTGGCAGAACAAGCCGGAAGGCGCGAACTGGGGTGCGTTCGGCGAGGACGATCAGTGCGGCCGGTTGAACCTCATCACGCCTGAGAAGGTGCGCCAAGGCATTGCAGAAGTCCGCGACGGCCTGACGTTTCCCCTATCACTGCCGCTCGACGTGCCGGGCGGCAACGTCCTCAATCCGGCGCGTCATCCGCCGCTCAGATACGCGACACATCTGCCTGACGGCACGCCGCGCGCGCTTGCGCCATCGCGCACAGCCTATGGTGACGACAACCTCACCGATGTCGTCAACGACGATCGCGTGCTGCTGCATACGCAGTATTCGACGCAGTGGGATGCGCTGAGCCACGTCGGCCAGTTCTTCGATGCCGACGGTGATGGCGTGGCCGAACCCGTCTTCTACAACGGCTGGCGCGGCGGACAGGATGTAACGCTTGCCCCTGACGCCGATGCCTGCAGCGAGGCCGCCGGCGCCGATGCCGCCAAACTCGGCATCGAGAATATGGCAGCGCGATGCGTCCAGGGTCGCGCGGTGATGATCGACCTCCGGCGGGCGTTCGGCGACAAGCCCGTCAACGTCACCGGCGCCCAACTGAAAAAGGTCATCGATGACCAGCGCGTCGAGATCGAGACCGGCGACATGGTCTGCCTGCATACGGGCCTCGCCGATCGGCTGCTCGGCATGAACCGCAACCCACCGGCGGGGGTCGCTCAGGACCTTTGCGCAGCGCTCGATGGCCGCGACGCCGAACTCCTCGAATGGATCGACGACAGCGGTCTCTCCGTCCTGATCTCCGACAACTATGCCGTCGAACGTGCACCGAACCGCTCCGGCGAGGGGCCGCGCGCAATCCTTCCCCTACATGAGCTTTGCCTGTTCAAGCTTGGCATTCATCTGGGTGAACTCTGGCATCTGACGCCGCTCGCAACGCATCTCGCGGATGCCGGGCGGACCCAATTTCTTCTCACCGCTCCGCCACTGCGTCTGCCGGGCGCAATCGGATCGCCGACAATGCCCGTAGCAACCGTCTGATGGTCAACGACAACACAACGCCCCGCGCCGTCCCAATCATCGAGATCGATGACGTCGAGAAGACTTATGCTGGCGGGTTCCAGGCGCTGAAGGGCGTCACGCTGGGCATCAACGAAGGTGAGATCTTCGCGCTGCTCGGACCGAACGGGGCTGGCAAGACGACGCTCATTTCGACGATATGCGGCATCGTCACGCCGACGGCCGGGCGTATCTCAGTGGGCGGCCACGATATCGAAAAGCACTTTCGCGACGCGCGAAGCCTGATCGGTCTCGTCCCGCAGGAGTTGACGACCGACGCCTTCGAGACCGTCTGGGATACGGTCAGTTTCTCGCGCGGCCTCTTCGGCCTGCCCCCGAAGCCCGATCACATCGAGGCTGTCCTCCGCGATCTCTCACTCTGGGACAAGAAAGACAACCGCATCATGACGCTGTCGGGCGGCATGAAGCGCCGGGTGCTGATCGCGAAGGCGCTCAGCCACGAGCCGCGTATTCTGTTTCTCGACGAGCCGACCGCTGGCGTCGACGTTGAGCTCCGCCGCGATATGTGGGCGAGCGTCGCCCGGCTGCGCGAGAGCGGCGTCACCATCATCCTGACGACGCATTACATCGAAGAGGCCGAGGAGATGGCCGACCGGGTCGGCGTCATCAGCGGCGGTGAAATCGTCCTGGTCGAAGAAACCGCAGCGCTCATGCGCAAGCTCGGCGAAAAGAAGCTGACGCTGCAGTTGAGTGCTCCGATCGAGACGATCCCGCCGGGGCTTACAGCGTTCGATCTCGACCTCTCCGCCGACGGCTGTGAACTCGTCTACACCTACGACACCGCGCAGACGCGAACGGGCATTACGCGATTGCTGAATGCGCTGTCGGATGCCGGCATTCGCTTCCGCGATCTGCAGACCGAGCAAAGCTCTCTCGAAGACATCTTCGTGTCGCTCGTCCGCCGGGAGCCGCGGCAGCCGGCCCGAGAGGAGGCTGCAGAGTGAACATTTGGGCTATCCGCGCGATCTACGGGTTCGAGATGGCGCGCACCTGGCGCACGATCATGCAGTCGATCATCTCGCCGGTGATCACGACGTGTCTCTACTTCGTCGTGTTTGGGGCTGCGATCGGTTCGCGGATCACAGACATCGAAGGGGTGAGCTACGGCGCTTTCATCGTGCCGGGTCTCATCATGCTGTCGCTGCTGACGCAAAGCGTGTCCAACGCGTCGTTCGGGATCTACTTTCCGCGCTTTACAGGCACCGTCTACGAGATCCTGTCAGCGCCCATCTCAGCCTTCGAGATCGTCGTCGGCTACGTCGGGGCCGCCGCGACCAAGTCGATCCTGCTTGGCGTGATCATCCTGATCACCGCGTCGTTCATCGTCCCGCTGCAGATCGAGCACCCGCTGTTCATGGTGCTCTTTCTTGTTCTGACGGCTGTGACGTTCTCGCTGTTCGGTTTCATCATCGGGCTGTGGGCGGAGAACTTCGAACAGCTACAGGTCGTGCCGCTGCTGATCATCACGCCGCTCGCGTTTCTCGGCGGGACGTTTTACTCGATTTCGATGCTGCCGGAGTTCTGGCAGCGCATCAGCCTGTTCAATCCAGTGGTCTATCTGATTTCAGGCTTCCGCTGGAGCTTCACTGGACAAGCGGACGTGCATGTCGGCGTCAGCCTCGCCATGACGCTTCTGTTCATGGGCGCGTGCATCGCGGCGATCTGGTACATCTTCAAGACCGGGTACCGGCTGAAGAGCTAAGGCGCGAGACGCCGAAGGCAGGCCGCGCACCTGACTTCGCCCTCGCGCCGCCTCGACACGTGTCCCCAGCGCCGATGCGCAGGTCAGCTGCTGAGATAAGCTTTCAGCGCCTCGGCTTCGTGCTCGACTTCCGCGATATGCGTTTTCACAACGTCGCCGATCGAGACGATCCCGACCAGTTGCCCGCTGTTCAGCACCGGCACATGCCGGAAGCGGCCTGATGTCATCGTCTCCATGACCGAGTCGATCTGTTCCTGCTCATCGCAGGTGACGACTTCGGCCGTCATCGTCTGGGTCAAAGTCTCGCTCAATGCGGCGACACCCCGCGCCGCAATCGCGCCGATGATGTCGCGCTCGGAAAGAATGCCGACGACGCCGCCGTCTTCACCGATAACGACGACCGCGCCGATCTTCTTATTCGCGAGCATCGTGACCGCGGACTGCAGCGTCGCGTCACGCGAGATGGTGACCACGTTGTGGCCTTTGACCTTCAGAATTGCACCAACGTTCATGGGCTACCCTCCAGATAGCCGCTGCCAACGCGTGCTGCTGGTCCGGCGTTTTGAATGAGCGACGCGCAAAGCAACGGCGGTTTCGCCGGACCGGTTTATGACGTCAGGCTGCACCGGAGATTGCGCGCTGACAAGCCCGTGAACGCCCCGAACGCAGTCGCGAAAAGCCCTTCGCACGCGCAACAATCGTCAGCGCTACGCGGACGGTGTCGGCGTCAGCCAGCCCGGCATCTGCCGTTGCGGGTCAAAGAACGGTGCGAGGAAGAAACCCGTCGCAAGCCCACCGAGATGCGCCTCGTAGGCAATCGAGCCACCGGCCATCGATTCGAAGAACGGTGTGCCCGACAGTAGATTGAGGCCGATGAACATGCCGAGGAGGGCGAGGACCAGCCGGTCGGTCAGGCAATAGCGTAGCGCCGGGATCGGATAGTAGAGCAGCGCAACGGACCGCTCCTGCGGATCGCGCAACGGCCTGACGACCGCGAGCACACGAAGCATCCCGCCGAACAGTCCTGCGATCGCGCCTGACGCGCCGATCATTGGCGTCGCGAGACCCCAGTTGAAGATCGCGAACGCAAGTGCGCCACCGAGCCCCGACACGATCGCGAACGCCAGGAACCGGATCGCCGACATGCGCCGGGCGAGCATGGTCCCGAAAGCTGCAAACCAAGCGACGTTGAAGAGTGCGTGCAGCCAGTCGCCGTGCAGCAGCATGTGTGTGAAGGGGCTGATGTAGGCCGCAAGCGCGCCCCCCGGGATCAGGACGTCGACATCTGCGTAACGGGCGGGCACCAGCCCAAGCATCAGCGCGTAGTTGTAGGCAACGTCATCCGACAGGTACGACATCACCGCCTGGATCGCGATCAGCACCACCGAAGTGACAAGGATCACGCCGGGCGCGTTAAAGATCGGCTCTCGCTCAGTCCCGCCCGACATGTCGTCTCCTCTGACAGGGCCCGCCGCCGCTCGGTCGCGCGTGAAGATTGCGCTCCCACTGCCCGGCAACGCCGAGCGCGTCGCAAGTATATCAGGGGCAAGGCCATAGGCCTCAAGCCCGGATGGGCTCAGGCCGCCAATTCACCGCTGGCGTTTGCCCCTGCGCCGTCCGATCCGGGGCGCTCTGAGCATCGGGCGGGTGGCACACTTCATGCTGATCCCCGATCAATCCCGCGCGCTCCCGGCCGGCTCGCCGACGCTCCAGCGCGCCATCGTTAACCCGGTCGAACGGCACCCGCGCCGGCGCCCACCCCGCCCGCCGAAGCTGCCGGAACTGGATGCCATGAAGCACAACACCAGCCAGGCTCTGTTCACCTACTGGAACGAGGTCCGCAATGGGCGCCCGGCGCCGCGCCGTTTCGACATCGAGCCTGGACGCATCTCTCACATTCTCTCGGACACGTTGATCCTCGAGCGGCTCGATTTCGAGACCTACCGCTTTCGCCTCGCCGGCACGGACGTCTGCAATCTCTTTGGCTTCGAGTTGCGTGGCGAAGAGTTTTTCACGCTTTGGGAGGAAGAAGGCGACCGCATCACGTTTGAACGCGCGCTTTCCCGGATCACACGGCACTGCGAAGTCGGCGTCTTTGAATTTACCGGAGTTGCCGCCTGCGGAACGCCGGTCACGTGCGAGCTCGTCCTCCTACCCCTGATCCACAACGGCAGCCGGATCGATCGGCTCGTCGGTGCGATCAGCCCGGCCTACGCGCCCGGCTGGACCACACGCTCGGTGCTCGCAGATCGGCGACTCGTGTCCGACAAGCTGATCACGCCGGCAACTGTTGATCCCGAGACCCTCGGCGCTGATGCGGTGGCCGCCGATGGACCTGAGGTCCTCGACGACCGGCAAAGCCCGTTTGCAGCCGACATCCGCTCTGCCCGCATTGTGCGCTCAGACCGGCGCCAATTCCGCGTCTACGACGGCGGCCTCAGCGACTAGTCCCGCCGCCATTCGGGCCACCGCTTCGGCGGACCTGTTACGCCGCCGGTAACGCCGCCTGCCCTTCACTCAACTCCAACGCGACCGGCTTCCGAAAACGCAACGCCGTTTTGCCGATCGTTAAGACTTGCGCCCGATAATCAGGGTTAAGGCGCGGTTACCGCGCGCAGTGTTGGAGCGAGTAGCGATGTCCGAGCCTTCGGTTTTGACCGGCCCGTTCGAGGTGAGCGCACCCCGCGTGTCGCTGGATCGGCGCATCCATCGCAGGGTCCGCCTCGACATCGCCGGCCGCTTTATGCGCGAGGACCGCAGCGAATTCTCGTGCCGCCTGAACGACATTTCGGTGGGCGGAGCTGCGATGTTTTCACCCGTCATCGTTCAGCCGGGCGAGCACATCATCGCCTACTTCGAACACATCGGCCGCATTGAAGGCCCCGTCTTCCGCAAGTTCGGCGAAGGCTTCGCCATGACGATCAACGCGAGCCCGCGTCGTCGTGAGAAGCTGGCAGCCCAACTGACCTGGCTCATCAATCGCGACGACTTCGACAGCATCGAAGAGCGCCGGCCCGGTCATGACCGACTGGTTCTCAATGCTGAGCCGAGCCAAGTGACGACGCCCGACGGCCAGGTCGTCTCATGCTCTGTGCTTGATATCTCTATCTCGGGTGCATCGGTGACGTGTCCGATCCGCCCTGCGCGCGGAGAGGTTGTACGCCTCGGGACTATTCGTGGGCGCGTCGTTCGCCATCATGCGGACGGGTTTGCCATTGAATTTATTGATGTTCAGAGACCAACCGCGCTGCGATCCGGGCTCGGGTCCTGAGCGATGCAAGGGTCTGCGAAGGACCACACACGACATCTAGCTGTGCATTGGTTGTGCACAATTCCGCTGAAGGTCTCACGTTCCGCGTTTTTCTGTGACCTTCATCGTTTCAGTTCAGTTCGACGGCGCTGCCATGAGGGAGTTTGCAGCGCCCGGTTTGCGTTTCAGTGGGGTTGAGTGATGGCGTTGAGAGTTGCACTCGCTGCGTGCGCAGCGATGAGTTTTCTGTGGTCACCGGCGATGGCAAGCGACAAGCCGGCACCTCAGTTCATGCGCGTGTTCGGCACCGCGCCGCCACCTTACGGCTTTGTTGAGTTCTGCCGCTCGAACCTGCGCGAATGCGGTCCCGGCGAACCAGCGCATCGGCGGTATTCAGCAACGCCTGATCGGCTTGCCGAACTCGATCGCATCAATCGGATGATCAATCGCGAGATCGCACCTGCGACCGACGAAGAGATCTTCGGCGTCAAAGAGTATTGGGCGCTGCCAGCCCGGCGTGGCGACTGCGAAGACTATGTTCTCTTGAAGCGGCAGACGTTGATTGCGCGGGGTTGGCCGGCAAACGCCCTGCTCATCACGGTTGTGCGGGACGAGGTCGGCGACGGCCACGCGGTGCTTACCGTGCGGACGGCGCAGGGTGACTTCATCCTCGACAACAAGGTCGACGAAGTTCGTGTCTGGCACGAGACTCCTTATCGCTATCTCATGCGGCAGTCCTACCTTAACGCGCAGGTCTGGATGGCGCTCGACCCGGCGGTGCGCAGCTCGACGATGACGGCTGCGTCCAACATCGCGACGACGAACTGATCGCGGCGTCGCGTCGGATCCTTGTGATTAGGTATCGGCGTCGTCGGCCTCTGAAGTGGCTTGCGACGCCGAAGCTTTCCGAAACGCAAAGAAGCCGAGTGAGGCCCAGATCGTCCCGGCGATGAACGAGACGACAAACACGCCCGTCTCACCGCCAAGCCCGCGCGCCGGGATCACTCCGATGCGGACGGCGAACCACAGGACGATTGCCCCGGCGAGCGCTCCGACGAAGCCCGCCAGCACGCACTTGCCCCACTGGTCGGCGTGACGGCCCATCACGAACGCGATGATTGCGGCGACCGGGTTCAGAACGCCCAGCAGAATGACATTGAGCGGCGCGAACGGCGTCAGCTCGATCATGTGTCCCCCTCGCGCGCTGGGGTGCTGGCCGCTTGATCAGCGGCGCCGTCAGTGTCAAGCATCTTCTGCTCTTCGTATTGGATGAACCAACCGATCATCTGCCGCCACAGCGCTTCGCACAGGTCCGGCGAAACGCCTGCGGCTTCAGCGCGGCCGCGGACCCGGTCAATCACCTGCTGGTTTCGCCACGGAACGTTCGCCGCCGCGTTTTCGCGCGACTTGATCTGCCAGGCGCGTTCGACGTAGCCGAACCGCTCGGCGATGAGATCGACAAGCGCCTGATCGAGCCGGTCAATTTCGACCCGGACATCGCCCATGTCCGCGCAGTCCGCAGGCGCTTTTTTCATCTTCTGACCTCATCGCTTCAGCGCTGCACCGCAGCCCGCAATTGCGCAGTCGTTACCATGCAGCCCGCGGCCTGGTCACGCCCGTGTCGCCAGCATGTGTGTTTTCCGTGATGACCGTTCCGGTGAACACTGACGGCGCGAAAGACCCGCGTCAGTCGGGTCGCAGAGGAGATCACCGAGGAGCCTGAGCAATGCGACGAAGCGGAAAGCCAATGGGTCCAGGTGCCGGCATGGGCGTGCTCGGTCCCGCCTTCACCGTCCTTGTCATGAGCCTCGTATCGCAACTCATGCAGATGCCGTTTCGCAACCCGTGCCGGTCGCGCGCGCACTGCGGCCGTCGGACCGCGGCACGCCGCGTCAATCGAGATCGAACTCGATCTGAAGGCCGTCGTGGGCGGGAATAACGTTCGCTGGTAACTCGCGCTTGAGCGCTTCGTAATCGAGGCTGACGTGAAGGTGGGTCAGGATCGCCCGCTTCGGCTTCAACCGCTCGATCCATTCGACAGCCTGCTTCACCGTGAAATGCGCGGGATGTCGTTCGTGGCGGAGCGCATCGACGATCCAGACGTCCAGACCCTGCAACGCCTCGGCTGACTCGTCACTCAGTCCAGACACATCCGGTGAATACGCAAGTGAGCCGAACCGGTAGCCGATGGACGGTTGCCAGCCGTGCTCCTGCTCGATCGGCAAAGCGGAGACGACACCGCCGTCACCTTCGATGTTAATGGGCTCGCCCACCGATAGCACGTTGCCGTTCAGGATCGCGGGATGGTTCCGGCCCTCCGGCACCTCGAAGCAATACCCGAACCGCGCCCGCAGGCTCTCGCCCGTGCCGGCGTCGTACCAGCAATCGATGCGCCGCTTCATCAGGTAGACGAGCACGCGCAGGTCATCGATCCCGTGCGTATGGTCGGCATGGTCGTGCGTATAGAGAACGGCATCCAGATCGCTGACGCGCATCGCAAGCAACTGCTCGCGAATGTCCGGCCCGGTGTCGACAAGCACGCGGGTTGCAGCGCTCTTCTCACCGTAACGTTCCACGAGACCTGCGCACCGAAGCCGTCTGTTCTTCGGGTTCTCGGGATCGCAAGCGCCCCACTGGTTGCCGAGCCGCGGTACGCCACCGGAGGACCCGCAGCCAAGGATCGTAAACCGCCCGACGCTCATGCGGCCGCCTCTGCACTGGCAAGCCCGCGGGGCAGTTTCGTAAAACACGCGAGCGTATTTGCGACCGTCTGCTCGGCAAAAACATCGGCCGAGATGCCCCGCGCCTCCGCAATCGCACGTGCCGTGTGGACGACGTAGGACGGCTCGTTCGTCTTGCCGCGATAGGGGACCGGAGCGAGATACGGCGCGTCGGTCTCAACGAGGATGCGGTCGAGCGGCAGCTCGCAGGCGATCGCGCGCAGGTCTTCAGACCGCTTGAACGAAATCACGCCTGAGAATGAGACGTAGAGGCCAAGCTCAACCGCGCGCTTCGCGAGCTTTGCACCGCCGGTAAAGCAGTGCAGGATTGCTGGAAAGGCCCCCTTTGCGTGCTCGTCCTCCAGGATCGCAAGCGTATCGGCATCGGCGTCGCGCGCGTGAATTTCGAGCGGCAGTCCGGTCATCCGCGCCGCTGCGATGTGCGTGCGAAAGCCCTTCGCCTGCCCTTCAGCTGACGAGCGCCGATAGTGATAGTCGAGCCCCGCTTCGCCGATCGCGACGACCTTCGGATGCTGGGCGAGGCGCGCGAGGTCGTCGGCCGTCACATCAGGTTCTTCGTCGGCGTAATGTGGATGGGTCCCGACCGAGCAATAGATTTCGTCGTGGGCTTCGACGATGGCGCGAAGGCGATCGAACTGCGCAACGCGCGTTGAGATGGTGATCATCGCGAACACGCCGGCGGCTTTCGCGCGGGCGAGCAGGCCTGCGCGATCCTCCTCCAGTTGCGGGAAATCGAGGTGGCAGTGATGGTCGATCAGTCTCATGCCTTTCCCCCCTCGCCGTCGTCCGGTGGCACGTAACGGGGAAACACACCGACCGGCTTCGGCAATGCGATGCCGGGCGCGAGGCGATAATCGGCGCCGAGGTGCTTGAACGTGCGATCGGCCTCGGTCACCGCGAGCAGATCAAGCAACTTCGCCGCCGCCGTCGGGGTGACCGGCTGCGCGAGAATTGCGACCTGGCGGACAACCTCAGCGGTGACATACAGGATCGTGCCCATCCGCTCAGGATCGGTCTTCTTCTTCGCCCAGGGTTCCTCGCCGGCGAAGTACCGATTGGCTTCGGCGACGACATCCCAGACGGCGTCGAGATATGTCTTGATCGCCTGCGTCTCCATCGCCTTGGCAGCCGCCGCATACATGCCGTCGGCGCGCGCCAAGATCTCGCGATCCGCGTCGCTGAACGTCCCGGGCGTCGGGCAAGCGCCCTCGCAGTTCTTTGCGATCATCGACAACGAACGCTGCGCGAGGTTGCCCAGGTCGTTTGCGAGATCGGCATTG
>JBCBXS010000002.1:0-22286 GCA_039816475.1 Pseudomonadota bacterium
GCCAACGCGTGGGCGTAATCGCCAACACACGAATCCATCGCGTCTGCCTCCTCCAGCAGTTCCTGGCGCGAGCGCAACGGCACGAACCGGTAGCCCGCAGCACGACCGCCAGCGAGCCAGCAGTCGACCAGACCGCCGTTCCCGAGGACAACGTCCTCACTCACGGCATCGAGCCAGTCGCTGGCCGCATCGCACGCTGCCGGAAGTCCCATCCGGTCGTTCCAGCGGCGCTCGACGAGCTGTCCGGCGCGGTGCTCGCGGGCCTGCGAGGCCCAAGCGAACAGCGCCATGATCTGCACGGGCTGCAGATCGTGCGTGCCCTGGCCGCCATAGAAGCCAAGCTGACGCGCCACCCAGGACGCGAACGTCCCGTCGGCCAGACGCCAGGCTTCGAGCACGACGGCGAGCCACCGGGCCTGCTGCTTCGGCTCATCGGGAAGCATCCCGACAACCGCCGCCGCGTCATAGCCGTCCGGCGGAAGCCGTTCAGGCAGACGGCCGTACATCGCCTCAGGTGGCAGCTTGCGGATCCAGAACGGCAAGCCGAGCTGGATTGCGATGCTCCGCAGCGGTGCACCGTCTCGAACCAGGCGGTGCGCGGCCTGCCGCTGGGCCAGCGTGCCACGCTCATCGCAGAGCGAGACCACGGCTGCAGGAAACGACAGCAGCAAGTCCCCGTAGGCCGGATGGCACAGCACAAGCTTCCGCAGCCGCCGGCGGTACTGCCGGCGGTAGCGCTGCAGAGGCGCTGCGAAATGCACGACCGGATCGGTATGCGCAGTTAGTTGAGTTGGAACGCCCATCGTCCCATCCTCCTCACGCACACGAATAATGAGCGCAGAAAATCGCTCCGCGCAGATCATTATTCATCGCAGATTAATACAGATCATCTTCGGCGAAGCGATAAGGCCGCGCCAAGGACAACATCGGTTTTTGCGGGGTCGCGAAACCCTTCAGGCAGCAACGGGTGGCAGGCCACCCAGGCTTGGGCCGAATCCTTAGCGGATTGCCCGTAGTTGCTGGCTTTTTGAAGGGTCAGAGCGGGACGGGAGCCACAACGCAGCGTCCGTCCAACACACGACCTTTTGTGTCAAACGCTCGCGGCATGTGATCTCCGTTTTTACTCATTAGGAAAACGCTCGGCGTCGGTAATTGCCAAAGCGGCGCGTTGAATAGAACTCCCGCTATACGATGTCAATTGGGCTGAATAAATAAATTCGAAAAAATTGCGCGTCGCATCCGAATGTGTGTCGCGCGTTCCTGAAGTTTGTCGGAAGCACACGCCAATACCGAGGGATGCGTCAACGCGCGACGTAGATGCACGCCGTTCCGTCGCGGGCTAGTCTCTGTCAGGAGCAATTCGGGAGCGCGTACGAAAACCATGCAGATGTTTGACCTGACTGGAGAAGACGACCGCATCCGCTTCTCGCCGTTCTGCTGGCGCGCGCGCACAGCGATGGCGCTGAAGGGCCTGAACTGCGAGTACGTGCCGTGGCGGTTCACGGAGACGGCGCGGCTTGAGCAGAGCGGTCAGGGCCGCGTTCCGGTCCTCGTCGACACCGAGCGCGATCGCGTTGTCCATGATAGCTGGGCCATCGCAGTGTATCTCGATGAGACGTATCCGGACCAGCCGGTCATGCGGGACGACGCGGCGCGGGCGAGCGCCAGGCTCGTCGAGACATGGACGAACCATGTGCTGTTCCCGCCGTTGCGTCCGTTGGCCGTCGAGCCGGTCCACCGCCTGCTCGGTGAGACTGACGGCGCCTACTTCAAGGAAAGTCGGGAAGCAGCTCTGAAGGCGCCGCTCGCAGAGGTGTCGAGCCCGGACGCGCAGGGCAAGGCAACCGCCGATCTCGCGCGCGTCCTGAGGACGCTCGAGCCGACGCTTTCGGAGCATGATTTCCTCGGTGGCACGGCGCCCTACTACGGCGACTGTATCGTCTTCGGCACGCTGATGTGGCCATACATCGTCAACCCGGGCTTCGCGCTCGAAGGCGCCCCCGCGACCGGCCGCTGGTTTGAGCGGATGCTCGATGTCGGCGACGGTGGTGGCCGGAAGGCCCTTCGCGCGCCCGCATGACGGCAACGTCGGGCGCCGCCTCCGGCCGGGGTGTGAGCGCTATCGTCATGCGAGACTCGCGCTACGGCGCTGGCTCTTGTCGGATGGGAGCATCGCGTTCCCGCTCACAATCCGCTAAAGTTCGTCGCTGCTCACCGTTGAGCGAGAACCAAGAAATCTAGCTTCCGCCGCCTAAATGTCAGACCGCCGCTCCACCTCCTCCGACGAAATCGCAACCGACGAGCCGGGCTTTGGCTCGGCCACGCAACCTGATTCCGAGACCGCGACGGACCTGTCTCAGCTCGGCGTCATGGGCAAGGCGTTCACGATCCTCGAGATCATCGCGTCCGCGCGCCAGCCGATGCCGATTTCCGAGATCGTCCGCGTCACTGGGCTGACCAAGCCGACGGCGCACCGGATCACGTCGATCCTGAGCGAGATGGGCTTTATTGAGCGCGATGCCGGCAAGCGCGGCTACATCGAGGGACCGCGTCTGGTCGAACTGTCGCTGAACACGCTTTCGTCGGCTGCACCGCGCAATCTGCGTCATGCGATCCTGAGGTCCGTCTCGGAGATGACGCGAGAGACCTGCAACTTCGGCATCCTTTCGGGATCGGAGGTCATCTATCTCGACCGCGTTGAGGCGACGTGGCCGCTTGGTCTTCGCTTCGAGGCAGGCAGCCGCGTCCCGGCGCACTGCACCGCGCTTGGCAAGCTGCTGCTCGCGCAACTGCCGCCGCGCGAACGCCGTGACGCGATCAAGACGATGCCGCTGACGCGCTACACGAGCCGGACGATCACAGACCGCAGTGCGCTCTCCGACGCGATTGACGCAATCCGCGAGGCCGATGTCGGGATCGATGATGGCGAGTTCATTGACGGCGTCATCTGCATCTCGGTGCCGGTGCGAACGCCGAAGGGCCGCGTCATTGGAGGCATCGCCGTGATGGCCCCGCAGGCGCGCGTCGACCTTGAGCGCGCAAAGTCCTTCGAGCCGGACATGCGCGATGCCGCAGACCGGCTTGGCGCCACGTTCGCGAAGGCCACCTAGAGCGCCCGCGACAGCAGGTCTCGACGGGCTCGCGGCGTTGGGCCACTCTCGTTACCCGACCCAATCCCAGGTTTCGCGCGCGGGACACCCTGGCGCGCTCTCCCACACTCGCGTCGCACAGGAGCCTCCCCATGAGTTCGCAATCGGAAGCGTCGTACGAAACCCTGATCGTCGAGACCCGCGGCGCGGTGGGGCTCATCACGCTGAACCGTCCTGACGCGCTGAACGCGCTCAACTCGGCGCTGATCGCAGAACTTAATTGCGCGGTGCAGGGCTTCGAGGATGACGATGCGATCGGCTGCATCGTCGTCACGGGCTCTGAGAAGGCGTTCGCGGCCGGCGCTGACATCAAGGAGATGAAGTCGAAGACCTACATGGAGGTCTACAAGGCCAACTTCATCAACGAGTGGGAGCGGATCTGCGATGCACGCAAGCCGGTGATCGCGGCCGTCTCAGGGTTCGCCCTCGGTGGCGGCTGCGAACTCGCGATGATGTGCGACTTCATCATTGCCTCTGAGACCGCGAAGTTCGGCCAGCCTGAGATCAACCTCGGCGTTATGCCGGGTGCCGGCGGCACTCAGCGGCTCACGCGGTTCGTTGGCAAGTCAAAGGCCATGGACCTCTGCCTCACAGGTCGGATGATGGATGCGGCCGAAGCCGAACGGGCCGGGCTCGTTTCACGCGTCGTCCCGGCCGAGAGCCTGCTCGAAGAAGCGATGAAGGCCGCCGACGCTGTCGCGACGAAATCGCAGCCGATCGCGATGATGACCAAAGAGAGCGTCAACCGCGCCTACGAGACGACGCTCGCCGAAGGCATTCGCTTCGAGCGGCGCGTCTTCCACGCGATGTTCGCGACGGAAGATCAGAAGGAAGGCATGGCGGCGTTTGCTGAGAAGCGGAAGCCGGACTTCAAGAACCGCTAGGCGCTAGCTCCGGCGTATTCGCGCGAGCCGATGAGATCAGAGCGGCGCCTTAGCCGTGCGCGCCATAGCGGTGCAGATCGAGCCCGAAGCAGTCGAGCCATTCTTTCGCGTCGTCGAGATCGGGATACGTCTTGCGAACGAGCGCCCAGAAGTTCGGGCCATGGTTCATCTCTTGGAGATGCGCGACTTCGTGGGCGGCCACGTAATCGAGGATTGTCGGCGGCGCCATCACCAGCCGCCATGAGAACGACAGGTTGCCCGTGCTGGAGCACGAACCCCACCGGGTCACCTGATCGCGGACTGTGATGCGGTTCGGCTTCAGCGAAAGCCGGCCTGCGTGCCGGGCGACAGCGACGTCGAGGTCCTGCTTCGCTTCGCGGACGAGCCAGTCGCGCAGGCGGCGGGGCGCGAACTCAGCAGCGCCGTGCACCATGATCGCAGGCTGGCCTTCCGCCGTGCGCGTGAGTTCGACGACACCGCGACCGCGCTTCGATCCGCCGAAGATCACCAGATGCGGCGTGCCGCGCAGCGGAATGACCGCGCCATCTGCGAACGGTTGCGCCTCTGGAATATTGTGAAGCCGCTCGCGCACCCAATCGATGTGCGTCGAGAGAAAGTCATCGGCCTGCGCGAGATCGCACTTCGGCGGCAAGGTCACGATGACCGCTCGCCTTGTCCGGCTGACGCGCAACGTCATGCGCCGCGCGGAAGGATGTCTTCGAACTTCGACCGGCGCCGGAAGACCGCTCACGCTCAGCGCGATGGTCCCGTTGCCGCGCCCTTTGCGGACGTGACGACCCATGGTTGCCCTCATCATCGGTCCCGCCCGGCCCCCCAAGCGGTCAAGATCTCTGATACGCGACACCCCGCAGATCGCTTGAGCATCTGCATCATCACGCCAGCACGTGACAGCGTCAGGACATTCCGACGAAAAAACGACGATCGCGCAGTGTCCCTCAGCGCTGGATCAATCGTTTCATGACGGAAGCGGTTCCGACGAATCAGCGATACCAGCGCCGCGCTCCGCCTTGCCACCGCACTTGCGATCGGAGGCGACCGCGTCGCGTGCATTGTTGCGGGTCAGACGCAGTGATGTTGTGCTGCAACTCAAAGGCATACGACGGACGGGGCGGTGAGCGCGCGCTGTATCAACTCCCGCGTTGCGCTTCCGCGATGGCCGCAGTGATCGTCTCGAGTGGCGTGCCGAATGCGAAGTGCGTGACGTACTGGCCGTTGCGGCCAACGAGATATATCGGCGGCAGGAAGCCGCGCAGCGGATCTCCCGCATCGGCGTCGTCTCTGGTCAGAGGGAGGCCGTAGGCGCGGGCAAGCGCGCGAACGTCCGGCTCGCGTCCGGTCACGGCAACCAGTCTATCAGCCGATGCGAACGGGCGGACGTAGGCTTCGAGGGCTCTCCCGCTCTGTCGTGCCGTATCGATGCCAACGGCGATCGCACGAAGGCCGTCCGGCGGGACACCCGCCTTGGCTGGCGCGACTGCAAGGACCTGCGCGATCAACTGGAGTGAGACATCGCAAGGCGCGCCGCAGCGTTCAAACGTGAAGGTGAGCAGAGTGAGCCGCCCTTGAAGAGCTGCCTCGGTCACGGTCGCCCCGTCGGCGGTCTTCAGCGCAAACGGTGCGCCGAGGCGTGGCGTTCCGAAGCTGATGTCGCCGGGCGCCGGCGGAGTGAAGCGGCCTTCAGACCAGAGCAGCGCCATCGCGGCGAGAAGGCCGACACACAACCCGGCCGCTGCCGTGCCGATGAAACGCATGAAAGTCTCGGAAGCTGTTCGTTGCTCAGCGATCGGTAAGCACCGACGCGGCAATCGGCTTACCGCCCGCTGGCGTTCGATGCCATAGTGCCCGGCGTCGCGTCCGAACTTGGCACTGCGGCAGGGCGTCCTGCGGGAGAGAGTTTCGTGCTGATCGAACAGGCGCGACGGCACTTCAACGAATCAATCCGGAACGGGTCCGACAGCCGGTTGCGATTGCAGACGATTGTCCGGCTGCGGTGGTTCGCGGTGGCGGGCCAGCTCGTCACCGTCGCAATTGTCTACGGCTATCTCGGCTTCGCGCTGCCGCTTGGCGTCTGCCTCCTGCTGATCGCCGTCTCTGCCTGGCTCAACGTCTTCCTGCGGATGCGCTTTCCCGCGACGCACCGGCTGAGCCCGGCGTTCGCGACGGCCCTGCTCGCCTACGACGTCCTGCAGCTCGGCGCGCTGCTCTTCATGACCGGCGGGATCGACAACCCGTTCACCGTCTTGATCGTCGCGCCGGTCACCGTCTCTGCCGCGACACTGCCGACGCGAAACACGCTCCTTCTGGGTGCCATTGCGCTGTTTGTCAGCGTGATCCTCGCGATCTGGCATATGCCGCTGCCGTGGACTTCACCGGAGGGTTTCGATCTCCCCGTTGTCTACAAGATCGGTGTGCTCGCCTCGGTGACGGCCTGCCTGACGTTCCTTGCCCTTTATGCCTGGCGGCTTGCGAAAGAGGCTCGCGAGATGACGACGGCGCTGGCGGCAACTGAACTTGTCCTCGCCCGCGAACAGCGCCTGCATGCGCTTGACGGCCTTGCGGCTGCCGCCGCGCATGAACTCGGAACACCGCTCGCGACGATCGTCCTGATCGCCGGCGAATTGGAGCGAGAGCACAACTCTGATCCTGCGTTGAACGATGACCTTGCGCTGTTGCGCTCGCAGGCGCAGCGGTGCCGCGAGATCCTGCAGACGCTGACCCGCTCGCCGTCCGAGCAGGACCCGATGCATTCCGAGCTGACGCTCGCGCAGATCGCCGACGAGGCGTCGGCGCCCTATCGCGACCGCGGCGTTGAAATTCGTATTCTGAGGATGCCCGAGCCGGGCAGTGGTCCACCGCCCGTCGCCGAACGCCGTCCGGGTGTGCTCTACGGCGTTGGCAACCTGGTCGAGAATGCCGTCGACTTCGCGCGCTACCGTGTTGAGATCGAGATCGACTGGTCGGATGAGGCGGTCAGCCTGACCATCAGGGACGACGGGCCCGGGTTCCAGACGGACGTCCTGGAACAGCTCGGTGATCCCTATCTGGCACCACGGAAGTCGACGGCCGCACAGGCTAGCCGCCGGCGCAGTGCTGGCGGCCTCGGGCTTGGCGTTTTCATAGCTAAGACGCTGCTTGAGCGCTCGGGCGCGACGCTGGAAGCGCAGAACCGCCCGCTTCCGGATCGGGGTGCGATCATTCGGGTGACGTGGCCCCGAGACCGCTTCGAGGCACCGCTCGATACGCCGCCGGCGGCGTTGCTCGCATCTGATGCGGCGTCATCCGCGTAATCCCCTTAACCGCGCTGACGCGCGGAACGGCACGCTGCATTGGATTTAAGCGGACGGGCGCTATATCCATTGCAAGGAATGGAGACCAGGATCGTGAGCGAAGACTACAGTTTCAGCAAGGAAGAGCTGCCCGAGGACACGTCTCTCGTCGTCGTCGACGATGACAACCCGTTCGTCCAGCGGCTGTCCCGCGCCATGGAACAACGCGGCTTCGAAGTCCGGTCCGCGACGACGGTCGCCGACGGGCTCTCAGCCATTCGCGAGAAGCCGCCTGCCTTCGCCGTTGTTGATATGCGGCTTGAAGACGGTAACGGTCTGGATGTGATTGCCGAGCTCTCGAAGCTCCGACCGGACAGTCGAATGATCGTCCTGACCGGTTACGGCAACATCGCGACGGCCGTCTCCGCCGTGAAGCTCGGCGCCGTCGATTACCTCGCGAAGCCCGCCGACGCCGATGAGATCACCGACGCGTTGCTCGCAGCGCCTGACTCGAAAGCCCCGCCGCCGGAAAACCCGATGTCAGCGGATCGCGTGCGCTGGGAACACATCCAACGGGTCTATGAGCTGTGCAACCGCAATGTCTCAGAGACAGCCCGACGGCTGAACATGCATCGACGGACGCTGCAGCGGATCCTCGCGAAACGCGCACCCCGCTAGCCGCGCTGTCTTCCAAGATTGAGCTTCAGTCTCCACGCCAGTGCGTTTCAAGACCAGCGTCTGGGTCCGCGAGGCGGGTGAGCCGTTGCGCCGCCGTCCGGGCAAACGCGACGTGGACCTGCTTTCGGCGCGCAGCGCTCAACGCCTCTTGCGGAGCGGCGCGGACGATTTCTGCGCCATAGCGGTCTGATATTATCAGGCCCGGGTCGTCCGGCAGCACGGCCATCGGAAACGCGTCCGTCACTGCGAAGTAGAACCGGTCGCAATAGTCGAGGTACTCCGGCCACTTCCCGTCCGCCTGGAAGTCTGCGAGCGATGACTTGATCTCGGCGATCCAGATCTCACCCTTCGGCGACAGTGCAACGATGTCGGCCCGCCGTCGGTTAGCGAGTGACAACTCCGGGATCGCCGCGAAGCCGAGGTCGGCAAACAGCCGGACTGTGCCGCGCGCGATATCGAGCGCCGTTTGGGATTGACGCCCGTCGGACAGGGCGTCATTGCCCTGCGGCAGCAGCGGATCGGGGCGTTCTGGAATGGCGGTCATGAGACGGTCATCTGGCGGCGCGATCGCTGGCGCGTCAACCGGATCCAATCTGGTGAGTTCGTAAGAGGCGGGTCTTCATGTTCTTCAAGCGGTCGCAGGCACGGAACGCGCGCAATGGATCAGACGCTGAGAGCTCGGCAGCAAAGCCAGATGAGAGGGGCGCGTCCGAGACATCAGGCGGCAACGGCGCGCTGATGAGGTCCGGGCAGCACACCGCGCTGACGCCGGTCGAACTTCGACGAAAGGTGGACGGGGCGAGCCTTGGGTTTTCAACCACCGCTGAACTGGAAGCCGTCACCGGCCCGATCGGTCAGGAGCGTGCGCTAAAGGCGATCGAGTTCGGCGCGAGCATGCCGTCGAATGACTTCAACGTTTTCGTGCTCGGCCCACCGGCGTCTGGAAAGTCGACGGCCGTCAAAGCCTATCTTCGCGAGAAGGCAGCCACGCCGCGCGCGATCTCGGACTGGGTCTACGTCAACAACTTCGACGACCAGAACAAGCCGCGGGCCCTCGAGTTGCCGTGCGGTAAGGCCAACCGCTTCGAGCAGGCGATGGTCGCGATGGTCGATGAGCTGCGCCAGACGGTGCCTGCGTTGTTCGAAGACGAGGACTATCAGTCCCGCCGCAAAACCATCGACGACAGCTTCCGCTCCGGCCAGGAGGAAGCCTTCGAGGCGCTGAACCAGAAAGCTGCGAGCCAGAACATCGCGATCATGCGCACGCCGATGGGGATCGCGATGGCCCCGATGCACGAAGGCGAGGTCGTCAAACCCGAGGTCTTCAACACGCTGCCGGAAGAGATGCGTAAGGGCATCGAGCAGAAGATCGAGGCACTTCAGCAGGAACTCGCAGAGATCCTCCAGACGGTTCCGAAATCGGATAAGGAGCGGCGCGAGAAACTCGATGAATTGAACCGCGAAGTCGGTATGCAGGCCGTGTCCTCGGCCATGGAAGATGTCCGCCGGCGCTTCTCCGACATCAGTGGCGTGCCGGCGTATCTCGATGCCGTTGCCGAGGATATCGTCCGCAACATCGCACTGTTCCTGCCGCAGGCTGAAGAGGGCCAGCAGCTCATCAAGCAGTCCGTCGACACGAGCCGCGACCCGCGATACCGGCGCTACATGGTCAACGTCGCCGTGGCGAACGGTGAGGGGGACACCTGCGCGATCCCGATCGTCGAGGAATTAAACCCGACCTACGGCAACCTCATCGGCCGGATCGAACACATCGCGCAGATGGGGACGCTGCTCACGGACTTCCTGCTGATGAAGCCCGGCTCGATGCTTCGGGCGAACGGCGGCTATCTGCTGATCGATGCCCGCAAGCTGCTGCTGTCGCCGTTCGCGTGGGAAGCGCTGAAGCGGACGATCAAGGCGCGCGAGATCAAGATCGAGCAGCCGGCTGAGGCGACCGGTTTCATGTCCACTCAGACGATCGATCCGGAGCCGATCCCACTTGACGTGAAGGTCATCCTGTTCGGCGATCGCCAGCTCTATTACCTGCTGGCAAGCCACGACCCCGATTTCGTCCGCCTGTTCCAGGTGCAGGCAGATTTCGACGACACGATCTCGCGCAATACAGAAAACGACGCGGCCTATGCCCGTCTGATCGCCTCGATCGTGAAAGAGCACGATTTGTTGCCTGTCGATGCAAGCGGCGTCGCGCGGCTGATTGAGCAGGGTGCGCGGCTGGCTGATGACCGGCAGAAACTCTCAATCGAGATTGGACATCTCGCCGATCTTGTGCGCGAGGCGGACTTCTGGGCGCGCCGTGAAGGTGCCGATATTATCACGCGCGAACTCGTTCAGCGGGCAGTGAACGAAGGCATCGAACGCGCTGACCGCATTCGCGACCGGTCCCACGAGACGATCACGCGCGACATCGTCATGATCGAAACGCGCGGCGACGAGGTCGGACAGATCAACGGGCTCGCCGTTCTGCAGATCGGAACGTTCGCTTTCGGCAAGCCAAGCCGCATCACGGCGCGCGTTCGGCTCGGCGAAGGCCGCGTCACGGACATCGAGCGCGAAGCGAAACTCGGTGGTGCGCTCCACACCAAGGGCGTGATGATCCTCTGGGGGTTCTTGTCCGGCCGCTTCGCCAAGACGATCCCGCTGGCGCTCGCAGCAACACTTGTCTTCGAGCAATCCTACGGTGGCGTCGACGGCGACAGCGCATCGTCGACTGAGCTTTACGCATTGCTCTCAGCGCTCGCAGACGTGCCGATCCACCAGGGGTTTGCCGTGACCGGTTCGGTCAACCAGTTCGGTGAAGTCCAGGCGATCGGCGGCGTGAACGAAAAGATCGAGGGCTTCTTCGATATCTGCAAGGCGCAGGGTCTGACGGGCACGCAGGGCGTTTTGATCCCGAAGGCGAACGTCCAGCATTTGATGCTGCGCGAGGACGTCGTCGAGGCGGCCAGCAACGGCCAGTTTCACATCCACAGTGTCGAAACGGTCGATCAAGGCATCGAAATCCTGACCGGCGTCGCAGCGGGCGCGCGGGGCGAAGACGGCAGTTGGCCCGAGGGCAGCATCAACGCCCGCGTTGCTGAGCGACTGCGGATGTTCGCCGAAGCGGCACGCGCTTTTAGCAAAGGCCTCGGCAAGGATGACGACAAGCCGATCGGCAACGGCGCATCGGTCTGATGCCGCCACACGTCGCACAATCGTCTGAGCGGCGCGGTCGGGTCATCCTGAGGGTCTGCCGCGAGCCTGATCGACCGGTCCTGGTGGCAGCCGTCGCGGTGGCCCGAGCGTTCGGCGCCGATGTCGAGAGCATCTTCGTCGAAGATACGGATCAGCTTGCCTTCGCCTCACTGCCGTTCGCCAAGTTGGTGTCGCCGAGCGGTGCGCGGACATCAGCTGTCGGGCCGCGCGATATCGATCGTGCTTACCGCAGCCTCAAGCTTCGGACGCTGGCTTTACTGCAGCAGATCGCGACGGACGAGGAGACGCCGGTACGCGTTACCGATGTTCGCGACAATCCTCTGCGCGCGCTCACCGCTGCGTGCACGAGCGAAGGGCCCTGGAACGTCGCTGTGCTTGGCGAGCGCGTCGGTCGCGATGGCTTTGCCATAGCCGAGGAGATCCTGCTCCGCGTGCCCGACATCACCGGCATCGTGCTCCTCGGCCGGTCCGCATCGCGGTCGCGGGGCACGATGGTCTTGATCGTCGATCAGCTGGACGATGTCGTCCCGTTCCTGAAAACAGCCCAACGGCTCGCCGAACGGGATGAGGCACCCATCGCGATCCTACCCGCTGGTTCGTCGCTCGCGCGCTGCCGCGAACTGGATGGCGAAATCCGACTGGTGATCTCGGCCGAGCCGCATGCGTTCGATCGGGTGACGCTCGTCGACACGTGCGCCACACACGGAAGTCCGGCTGCGTTCGCGCGACTGGCGGAGCGGCTCGGGCCCGCGATGGTGATCGCGCGCCATGGCGGTGCGATCCTGAGCGATGCTGATGCGTTCGCAGCTTTCGTCCGCCCGCTACCGTGTCCGGTTTTGGTCACGCGCTAAGTCGGCCCCGTGTCCCTGATCAGCGTGGCGACGACGGCGGCTTAAGCGTCGCCGTTCGGTGCGCTCCGATAAAACTCCGGGCCGTTGCCGACGATTTGGCTATCGACCTTGCCGACCGCCTTCGTGTCTTTGCCTTCGTAGTCCAAGGACGTGAGCACCGTGCGGATGATCTCGAGCCGCGCGCGCTTCTTGTCGTTGGCTTTCACGATTGTCCAGGGGCAGGTTGTCGTGTCCGTGAACCGGAACATCTCTTCCTGCGCGCGCGTGTAGTCGTCCCACTTGGCGATCGACTTCAGATCGATGGGCGATAGCTTCCAGGTCTTAAGCGGATCGTGCCGGCGATCATGGAAGCGCTTCAGTTGCGTTGCGCGTCCGATCTGCAGGTAGAATTTGAACAGGTGGATGCCGTCGCGAACGAGCATACCTTCGAACTGCGGGGCCTCACGCAGGAAGTCGGCGTGCTGGTCGTCGGTACAGAATCCCATCACCTTCTCGACGCCCGCCCGGTTGTACCAGGAGCGGTCGAACAGCACGATGTGTCCGGCGCTTGGAAGGTGCACGACGTAGCGCTGGAAGTACCACTGGCCCTGCTCGACTTCGCTCGGTTTCGATAGCGCGACGGAGCGGGCGTGCCGTGTATTGAGATGCTGCAGAAAGCGCTGAATGCTCCCACCCTTGCCGGCGGTGTCGCGCCCCTCGAAGAGACAGCAAATGCGAGCGCCTTCCGCGATGACGTGCCGCTGCATCTTGAGAAGCTCGATCTGCAGCGTGTGCAGCTCGTCCTCATAGGCATCCCGCTTCATCGGCTTCTGATACGGGTAGTCGCCATCGGTGAGCGCGTGGTCTTCGATCGCCGGCGCGAGCTTCGGATCTTCGATATCGAAGGCGCTGTAAATGTCGTCCTGAACATCGGACGATTTCTTCGCGTCCTTTTTGCCCAAAGTCGTCTCCGATCGGGTAACGTCGTAGCCGGTAGGCACGGCCGTCGAGTAGCGCCCTCGAGCGTGCACGGATCGGCAGGTATTATCAATCTGTCGCGTTCTTGTGGTTTCCTCGCCGACCCTGTGTTGGGCCGGTCCTGCCGGACGACCAAAGGTCATTCGAAGCAATCTGAGCGGAGGTGGGGTTGGCACAGCCGGACCTCTCAAACGACGTCCATCGCGCGAGTGCTTGGCTATTGCTCGGCGCGCCCGTCGCGCTTGCGCTGCTGGTCGGGTATCTCGCTGGGTTGCACGGAATTGCCCTCGTCGTCGCGGTGCTCGCAGTTGTCGCGGCCGCAGCCGGATGGGCTTTGCAGAAGAGGGTGCGCGCGACTGAAACTGTCTCTGGGGTCGCAGCCGATCATGACGCCTCGGCTCAGTTGAGCGATCCGGTGGAGGCGCCTGTCGCGGGGCCATACCAATCTGCACCGAGCGCCCCCGCATTCGACTGGCGGACGATTGTCGATCTGCTTCCCGACGCAGCCGTCGTGACCGGCGCCGGCGGGACCATTCTCCATTTCAATCCGATCCTCGCCGACCATTATCAACGTGCGCGGCGGGGGGCGGCGATTGTGAGCGTGATCCGCTCGCCTGAACTCGTCGATGTTCTGTCGCAGCTTGGCCCCGGCGAAGGGGCGCAGACGATCACGCTCGAAGAGCGCGTGCCCATCCGCCGCCGTTGGTCGGCGACGGCAACGGCACTTCCCATGTCAGCCGATGGCGACGACGTCGGGCATCTTATCGTGCTGCGCGACATGACCGAGCAGGAGCGCCACGCCCGGCAGCGTGCCGACTTCATCGCCTACGCCAGCCACGAGCTCCGCACACCGCTCGCGACGCTGAAGTCGATGACCGAGACACTGCTCGGCCCCGCCCGCAACGATGAGGCGGCGCGCGATCGCTTTCTGGGGATGATGTCGACGCAGGCCGACCGCATGTCGCGGCTGATCAACGATCTGTTGACGCTTAACCGGGCTGAAACCCGCGCGCACATCATTCCGTCAGATCCCGTCGATCTCAATGCGGTGCTCAGCGAGGTCATCGAAGTGCTGCAGCCGATCGCTGAAAGCGACAGGATCAGCTTGCGGTTGAACGGGCCGGAGACACCATCGGTTGTTCGCGGTGACCGGGACGACCTCATCCAGGTGTTCCAGAACCTGGTGCACAACGCGATCAAGTACGGTCGCGAGGGCGGCACGATTGATGTCGAGATTGCGCGCCGACCGGGGCCGACGTCACTCCGCGATGTGATTGCCGTCAGCGTTACGGACGAAGGCGAGGGCATCGCGCCGGAGCACGTGCCACGGCTGACGGAGCGTTTCTTCCGGGTGGATGTCGCCTCGAGCCGGAGCAAAGGCGGAACGGGGCTCGGTCTTGCCATCGTCAAGCACATCGTGACGCGCCATCGTGGAGAACTGCAGGTCACATCCAAGCTTGGCGAAGGCTCCTGCTTTACCGTGATCCTGAGCTGCGAACCGAACCTCGCGGAACTTGAGGTCACTGCGAGCGGCCCAGAAAATGTTCAATAATATCAATGTTGAAGAGTGTCGTAAAAGGATTGCTCTCCTTCGCTAGTTGTCCGGCGACGCAAGACAGCGTCGTTACTGTCAGCGTGGACCTTTGCACCGGTCGCGCGACCCAAGCTTTACCCTAGAGGGAGTTATCTCCGTGAGCAGGAAACTAACTGCAGCAGCCGCCATCGCGGCCGTCGCAGCGACCGCCGTTGCGTCGCCGACGTTTGCGCGTGATCAGATCAACATCGTCGGCTCTTCGACGGTTTTTCCGTTCGCAACAGCCGTTGCTGAGAAGTTCGGCAACAAGACCGAGTTCAACACACCGAAGATCGAATCGACTGGTTCGGGCGGTGGCCTGAAGCTGTTCTGCAAGGGCGTCGGAGCCAACACGCCCGACATCACCAACGCATCGCGTCGGATGAAAGCCAAAGAGTGGAAGAACTGCCAGGCAGCTGGTGTCAAAGACATCATCGAATTCAAGATCGGCTTCGATGGCATCGTCGTCGCCAACGCGAAGTCGGGCATCAGCCTGAACCTGACGCGTGAGCAGCTCTTCAAGGCGCTTACGAAGGACTCGAAAGCGACCAACTGGTCCGATGTTGATCCTTCGCTGCCAAACGCGAAGATCGAAGTGCTCGGCCCGCCGCCGACATCCGGTACGCGTGACGCGTTCGAAGAGCTCGTCATGGAGAAGGGCTGCGCGAAGGCCGGCGGTGACAAGGCGACCTGCAAGAAGGTCGAGATCCGCACGGACGGTGCGTGGGTCGACGCAGGTGAGAACGACAACCTGATCGTCTCCAAGCTCGAAGCAAACCCGGCTGCCGTCGGTGTGTTCGGCTTCTCGTTCCTCGACCAGAACGCTGACAAGATCAAAGGCGCGCAGGTCGGTGGTGTTGAGCCGACGTTCGAAAACATCTCGTCGGGTGACTACCCGGTCTCGCGCTCGCTGTTCTTCTACGTGAAGAAAGCCCACGTCGACGTCATTCCTGGCATCAAGGAATTCCTCGCCGAGTGGACGCAGCCAGGCACGTTCGGCCCGGAAGGCTACCTCGCAGAGAAGGGTCTGATCCCGCTGACGGAAGACCTCCGCAAGGAAGCTTCGGCCAAGGCTGCCAATCTGACGGTCATGGACGGCTCGGAAAAGCTTAAGTAAGCACCTGCCGCTCAGAACTTGGGAGGCGTTGGACGCGAAGCGGCCGGCGCCTCCCAAACGCTCACCGAATCGTATCAACCAAAACGCAATCGAGCTTAACCGCCCGCTCACGAAACCGAAGCGCTCGGTTTCGAGACCTGCCGGTCTCCGGTGCAGCCAGATCAGTGGTGGCGAATGTTCTGGTACGTCGCGCTCATTATCTGCGGTTTCGCGCTCGCAGCCTTCGTTCTCGCACGCGGCAGAGCGCTGTCTGTTGTCGACGGCATGGCCGCCGAGCTGCACTCGCGACCCTCTTACCACGGTCTCTACTCAGCCCTGGTCGTCCTGCTGACGGGCATTACGATCCTCGTCGTCGCAAGCGTCGCCTCCGACATCTGGATTGGCAATCAGCTGCGCGCGAGCCTCCCCGCTGACGTTAAAGCTCTGCCGCAAATCCAGCAGGAACGGATTATCGAGGATGCGCGCCGGATCAACGCCGGTGATATCGTCTCGCAGAACGTGGCCGTCGAAATCGCGGACGCCCGGCAGGCTGTTGCCCAAACATTCGCATCGCTGTCATCGACGCGGGATTGGCTCGTCTCAATAGCTGGGTTGCTGGCATCGCTGGGCATGCTCGCGCTCACCTACTTCCAGATCAAACGCCGGTTCCGCGCGCGGAATTTCGCCGAGCGCATCATCCTCGGTGTGCTCATCTTCTCAGCGCTCATCGCGATCCTGACGACGATCGGGATCGTCCTGTCGCTCGTCGGCGAAACGCTTAGGTTCTTCTCTGAAATCCCGATCCTCAAGTTCCTGTTCGGGACCCACTGGAACCCGCTTGCCGGCGTCTTTGAAGGCACGATCAACGAGAACTCGGTCGGCGCGATCCCGCTGTTCGCTGGCACGCTGCTAATCACACTGATCGCCATGCTGGTCGCCGTCCCGATCGGGCTGATGTCGGCGATCTACCTTTCAGACTACGCGAGCCCGCGGGTGCGCGGCTTCGTAAAGCCTCTGCTCGAAATCCTCGCTGGCATCCCGACGGTCGTCTACGGCTTCTTCGCCGCGATCACCGTTGCGCCTCTGATCCGCGGCACGGGCGAATCCATCGGCCTCAATGTCGCCTCCGAAAGCGCGCTCGCAGCCGGGCTGGTGATGGGGATCATGATTATCCCGTTCATCTCGTCGCTTTCTGATGACGTGATCAACGCTGTGCCGCAGTCG
Source organism: Pseudomonadota bacterium (assembly GCA_039816475.1). Lineage (GTDB taxonomy): Bacteria > Pseudomonadota > Alphaproteobacteria > Rhizobiales > Hyphomicrobiaceae > JBCBWG01. Next base: position 16,913 of record JBCBXS010000002.1, read on the forward strand.
CTGCGCGAAGGCTCGTTCGGGCTTGGCGCAACGAAGGCTGAGACCATCACGAAGGTTGTGCTGCCGGCTGCCCTCCCCGGTATCGTGTCGGCTGTGCTGCTCGGGATCTCCCGCGCGGTCGGTGAGACAATGATCGTCGTGATGGCGGCGGGCCAGGGCGCAAACCTAACCTGGAACCCGCTTGAAGCGGTGACGACCGTGACAGTCCAGATCGTGGCGCTGATCACCGGTGACACGGAAGCAGAGACGGCCGCGGGACCGGCCTTCGCGCTCGGCTTCACACTGTTCTGCGTGACGCTGATCTTCAACGTCATCGCGCTGCGCATCGTGCAGAAGTACCGGCAGAAGTACGACTGAGGTTCGGATGGCTGATACCGCAACAATCGCTGCGCCGGATAGCATCCACACCTCGGATGCCGCGCACCGCCGTCTCAAGCGTCGCTATGCTTTCGAGACGCGCTTCAAGGTTTTCGGCATTGCGGCGATCACGCTCGCGATCCTGGCGCTCGTGTCGCTGCTCTGGACCGTGTTTTCGAACGCGTTCGGCGCGCTCTACCAGACCAATCTGGTACTGCCGGTGTCACTGAGCGCAGAGCGGATCGATCCCGGTGCAACCAACGATCCATCAGTCATTCGCCGCGGCGATTTCGAAGGCGCTGTGAAAGAGGCACTTCGGACAGCGCTGCCTGCGGCATCAGGTCGGCGTGAGCGGCGGGAGCTCTACGGCCTCGTGAGTGATGGCGCAGCGCTCGATCTCCGCGAGCTCGCGATGGCCAATCCGTCGGTGATCGGCTCGAAAGAGCCGCGCGTTCTTCTGGCTTCTGACGACGCCAACCTCTGGATCAAGGGCTACCTCGGCTCGATCGAGACCCTGCCGACCGATGGTAGGGCCACTCCGATCGGCACGACCGGCTCCATCGAGATTGTCGCGGAAGCAAATGTGTTCCAGCCGCTCCTCACTGTGGTGAAGGAGTCGCTCCTCAAAAAGGCGGCCGCGTTTGAACGGCAGGCCATGCTGCAGCAGCGCGGCGTGAGCTATTTCGAGAACCTGCTGAGCCAGCTTGGCGATGACGCGTCCGAGCAGCGCGCTGATTACGAGCGGCAGATCACGGGTTACAAAAACCGTGAAGCGTCCTTTACCGAGAAAGCCGACGCGATCCGTAAGCGCGCCGAAGCGCCAGGCGGCCGAGAAGCCGTCGACAGCGATTTGTCCAGTTTCCTCGTCCGCATCAACGGCGGCGTGGTGAAGGTGCGCGAAGTCTCGGCGGATACGGTCCGCGGCGATGTGATCCTGCCGCTCGCATCTGAAGCGCCGGTCGCAGCAAACGCCTGGCAGCTGCAGCGCATCACGTCGAGCGAGGTCTCGCGCAAGGTCAGCGATCGCCAGATCGTCTGGCTCGAAGAGCTTCGCAAAAGCGGGAACGTTTCTGTCGACTTCAACACGCGATTGTTCACATCAAGCAACTCGCGAGAATCGGAGTTGGCGGGCGTTTGGGGCGCAGCCGTCGGAAGCTTCTGGACGATGCTGGTGACGTTCTGCCTCGCCTTCCCGATCGGCGTCATGGCGGCGATCTATCTCGAAGAATTCGCGCCCAAAAACGCGATCACGAGTTTCATCGAGGTCAACATCAACAACCTCGCAGCGGTGCCTTCGATTGTGTTCGGCCTCCTAGGGCTCGCCGTGGTCATCGAATTTTTCGGCGAGGATATCTTCAATCAGGACCTGCGCTCGACCGCGCTCGCCGGCGGGATCGTCCTCGCGTTGATGACGCTGCCGACGATCATCATCGCAGCCCGCGCCGCGATCAAAGCCGTGCCGCCCTCGATCCGGGAAGCCGCTCTTGGCGTCGGCGCCTCAAAGGTGCAGGCCGTCAGCCACCACGTACTGCCGCTTGCGATGCCTGGAATTCTGACGGGTACGATTATCGGGATGGCACAGGCGCTCGGGGAGACGGCACCGCTCTTGATGATCGGCATGTTCGCCTTCATCAAGGATGTGCCGACGGGCGTGATGGATGACGCCACGGCGCTGCCCGTTCAGGTCTACCAGTGGTCGGACTTTCCGGAGCGGCTGTTTGAGATGAAGACGGCTGCCGCGATCGTCGTGCTGCTGCTGTTCCTGATCACCATGAATGCGATCGCGGTTCTGCTGCGACGCCGGTTTGAGCGCAAATGGTAGAAGATCCGGAGTCTGAGATGGACCAGCGTGTAGACACCAGTCTGCTTGAGCCGCAGCGCGTTGTGCTGCCAGGCGAGGCCGCGCCGGAGACCGAGGTCGCAGCCCGCGGCGTATCGGTGCACTACGGCGCGAAACAGGCGCTGTTTGACGTCGATCTCGATGTTCCGAAGAACTCTGTGATGTCGCTCATCGGGCCGTCGGGGTGTGGCAAGTCCACGTTCCTGCGCTGCATCAACCGGATGAACGACGTGATCGACATCGCGCGCGTTTCGGGCCGGATCGAGCTGGAAGGCAAGAACATCTATGACGCCGACCTCGACGTGGTCGAACTGCGCGCTCGCGTCGGGATGGTGTTTCAGAAACCGAACCCGTTCCCGAAGTCGATTTATGAGAACATCGCGTACGGCCCCCGCATCCACGGCATAACGGCATCTAAAGCTGATCTCGACGCGCTGGTCGAAGACAGCCTGCGTCGTGCCGGGCTGTTCGACGAAGTGAAAGATCGCCTGCAGGAGCCGGGAACCGGTCTCTCCGGCGGGCAGCAGCAAAGGCTTTGCATTGCGCGCGCCATCGCGACGCGGCCGGATGTGATTTTGATGGACGAGCCGTGCTCGGCGCTCGACCCGATTGCGACGGCGATTGTCGAAGAGCTGATCGACGAACTGCGCGCCAATTACACGATTATGATCGTCACGCACTCGATGCAGCAGGCAGCCCGCGTTTCGCAGCGCACCGCGTTCTTCCATCTCGGCTACCTCGTCGAGGAGGGCGACACGAACCGGATCTTCACCAATCCAACTGACCCGCGGACGCAGGACTACATCACCGGCCGGACCGGTTAATACCGCGGGCATCGGACATGAGCAGCGGCACCTAAGGGGCTGCGCAATGAAAGGACGAGGTCATGCAAGACCACATCGTCTCCGCTTACTCCGCCGAGCTGGAATTGCTCGACACCAAGATCGCCACCATGGGCGGGCTCGCTGAACAGATGCTCGGGCGAAGCTTCGAGGCCCTCGAGCGGCGCGATCCGGACTTGGCCGCATCCGTCGTCGAACGCGATCAGGATATCGACGATCTCCAGACCGAACTCGAAGAGCAGGTCGTCCAGATGATTGCGCGCCGTCAGCCGATGGCGAATGACCTCCGACAGATTATGGCGGCGACGAAGATCGCAGGGGATCTCGAACGGTCCGGCGATCTCGCAAAGAACATCGCGAAACGGGCGGCCGCCATCGCCGACCAGTCGCCCCCAATGCCGCTGATCTCAGGGTTGCGGCGGATGTCCGAGCTTGCCATGCGCCAGCTCAAGGACGTCCTCGACGCTTATGCAGAACGCGATGCGCACAGTGCTGTTGCCGCCTGGCGCAACGACGAGCAGATCGACGCCACATACAATTCCGTCTTCCGCGAGTTGCTGACCTACATGATGGAAGACCCGCGAACGATCGGCATGTGTACGCACCTGCTCTTTGCGGCAAAGAACCTTGAACGCGTCGGCGACCATGCAACGAACATCGCAGAGACGATCCACTTCCTCGTCATCGGCGATCCGCTGCCGAACGATCGCCCGAAGGGTGACACGACGAGCACCACTTTGATCCGGCACTCGTGACCTTCGAGGCGCCACCGGTCATGGGAACAAAAATTCTCATCGTTGAAGATGAGGTGCCGCTCCTCGAGACGCTTTCTTATAATCTGGCGTCCGAGGGCTTCGATGTGGTCAACGCCGAGAACGGCGAAGACGCTGAAATACTCGTCGATGAGGAACAGCCGGATCTGATCCTGCTCGACTGGATGTTGCCGAAGGTCTCCGGCATCGAACTCTGCCGGCGCCTCCGCGCGAAACAGTCAACGCGCGCAATCCCGATCATCATGCTGACCGCGCGCGGCGAAGAAAGCGATCGCGTTCGCGGCCTCGGAACCGGCGCTGACGATTACGTCGTGAAGCCGTTCTCGCTGCCGGAGCTGATGGCGCGCGTGCACGCTATTCTACGTCGCTCTGCGCCGGAGCGCATGTCGGATGTCCTGAACATCGACGACATCATTCTTGACCGGACCGCGCATCGCGTGACGCGCGGGCCGCGTAACGTGAGGCTCGGCCCGACTGAGTTCCGCCTGCTTGAGTTTCTGATGGAGAGTCAGGGGCGCGTTCTATCACGTGCCCAACTGCTCGACCGTGTCTGGGGCCGCGACGCTTTCGTGGATGAGCGAACCGTCGATGTTCATATCGGACGGCTTCGCAAGTCACTCATTCGCGGCAAGGAACACGATCCGATCCGCACCGTGCGCGGATCGGGATATGTGTTCGAGCAGGCAAGCATCGCCCGCTGATCAGGTGACCGGTTCGGCGGTCTTCTCGGCAGGGGCCTGAGCCGGGGCTGCTGCGTCCGCCGTTGTCTCTGCCGGTTTCGACGCCGCCTCATCTGCCGCAATCGCCGGCGTTTCCTGCGGTGCCGGCTGGCCAGTCCCGGAGCGCTTGCGCGATTGCGGCGGCTGGAACGCCCGGCGTGCATGAACCTCGCAGTAGTTCAGGCCCGGCGCCTTCTTGCGATTGCAGAAGCCGAACTCGGCCGTTTGCGGATCGCCGATCGGCCAGCGGCAGGAGCATTCTTCGAGATCGATCAGCTTGACGCGATCCTCGATGGCGATGTCGAGATCCTCAGGCGGTGCCGTGTAGCCGTCACCCTCGATCTGGTAGAGCGCGCGTAGAGCCGGGTTTCCGTTCTGGAAGCGGGGTTTGGGCGGCCGCCGAATGGTTCCGATACGGCTGCGCGGCCGAGAGGGCTTACTGCGCGAGGTGGTTGCACGGCCCGACAGTCCGAGGCGGTGAACCTTACCGATGACAGCGTTGCGGCTGACGCCGCCGAGGCGTGCTGCGATCTGGCTCGCGCTCAAGCCTTCGGCCCAAAGTTTCTTCAGTGTATCTACGCGGTCGTCGGTCCAGGACATCCGTTTGCTCCATCAGCAGAATCGGCCACTGTGGTCCGGCAAATCGACAGCCGAACGCACGCAACTCGAGATCGTGTGAGAGCCAGTGCAGCGCGGGCGCGCAAAGGCGGGCACGATCTCAGCGAACGCGAACCAAAACTCGGTGACTTACGCGGGAACGGACGCCAAACGGGCGTCGGATACTGGTCGCTCTCTTCCGGCGTAAAACGATGCCGGCCCCCCAAGAGCGATGAGCGGAAGCTA
>JBCBXS010000300.1:0-3573 GCA_039816475.1 Pseudomonadota bacterium
ATCGAAAGCGCCCGGCTTTTTCTCGATGAAGTCGAGGGCCTGGGCCTGCTGCGCTGCCGCACGCAGTTCAGCCGCCGTTGCCGATGGCGATCCGATCCGCAGGTTTTCAGAGATTGACCGGTTGAACAGCCCCGCATCCTGAAAGACGACCGCGAGCGCCTCGCGGAGGGAGACCAGCGTCACGTCGTCGACCGGCTGGCCATCGATGAGGATGCGGCCGTGATCCGGTTCGCGCAGCCGCTGCAGGAGCGCAAGCGTGGTAGTTTTGCCGGAACCGGTCGGGCCGACCAGGGCCGTGGTCGATCCCGCCGGGACTGTGAAGCTCAGATCGAACACGCCGTCGGGGCCGTCACCGTAACGGAACGTCACGTCCTCGTAGCGAACCTCTCCGCGCGCGATCCGGATCGGCTTGGCGTTCGCCTTCTCGAGGATCGGCGACGACGCATCGACCAGCTCGAAGAATGTTCGCATGGTCGGCGCCTGCATGAAGACGCGTGTGATAAATCCACTGAGCACGTCGAGCTTGGCGATCAAGAGCCCGGCGAAGCCCACGAAGCTGACGATCTCGCCGACGGTCGCCTGGTCGATCGAGATCAGATACGTGCCAACCGCGAAGACCGCGACCATCGTGATTGTGGATGTGGCCCGCGTCAGGACGGTGAGCACGCCCCACCACGTCAACACCGGGTACTGCGCCTGGAGCAAGTTCTCCATAAGCGCCTTGAGGTCTTGGGCTTCCCGATGTAACCGCGAATAGCTCTGGACGATCGGCACATTCGTCAGCGTATCGCCGACGCGTCCGGAGACCTGCATGTGGTAGGCCTCAACTTCGGACTGGCCGCCGCTGGTCTTCTCAATCACCATCATATTGAAGATGCAGTAGATCGCAGCCAGCGCGAGCAGCATCAGCGCAAGCCGCCACTCCATCCAAAGCGCGACCGGGACCATGAAGGCGATTGCCACCACAGCGGAGCATTGCTCGCGCAGGAACGACAGCCATGTTGCGAACAGCGAGCTTGTGCCTTCGACGATCGTTCGGATCAGCGCACCGGTCCCGCGTTCAGCGTGGTAGCTGATCGGCAGCGTGATGGCGCGCTCGAAGGCTGATGACATCGCCGACAAGCGCTGGCGGTGGGCGAAGCGGTCGGCAGTCACGGCGACGACGACACTTGCAAGGATCCCGAACAGCCCGATGACCGCCCAGAGGCCGATCGCCGTCCAAGGGCTCTGACCGCGTGCGAGCGCGTCGACGATGAAGCCGAACAGAATGGGTTCTGCGAGTTGAACCAGCCCAATTGCAGCGTTTGCAAAGCCGAGCCCGATCGCGAGACCGCGCTCCTGGCCAAGCATCGTAATCGCCCGAACATAGACGCGGCTGAGCGGCATTGTCGCCGCAGGCCGGATGTTCGCTGCGGCGGCATCGGGCGAAGCTTCTGCGACTTCAGGTGCGTCGAGGGGGCTCATCGATCGCCCTCCGTCAATTGCCGCCAGGCGCCGTCGAATGGCCGGAAGACAAAGCGGACGGTCTTCGCCCCGGCGGGCACGCGGACGGCTCGGAAGATCACATTCGCTCGGAGCAAGTCCGCTGGTGCGCCATCCACAGTAACGGTCCACCACGGATGCCAGACGTCGTGCAACACGACCCAACCGCCGGCCGGCGCTTCGACCGCGACGTCGACTGTCGTGTTCGTCTCGGAAGTAATCGTGGCTGATCCGCTGCGGCTGGTGGCGACCGGCGTGATGTTCGGTTGAGGCGCTCGCAGGTTGTCGCGCAACGCGACGGTCGTCGTCGGATCGTCAATCGGAAGCGTGCCGTTGCGCAAGACCTTGTCGAAGTCGACAGCAATGCTGTTGGCGGCGAAAAGCGCGCGCGGGACAATGGTCTCCTGCGCGAAGATGCGCTTGCCACCGGCCTCGCTCACCTGCGTGAAGCCGGTAAGCTTGTCCGAGGCCGCAGCGTCTGGCCCGGCGACGACGTATTTGACGCCGAGCATCCGAGCGAACGGGCTGGCGTAGTTGGGCATCAGTGGGGTTAGCTTCCGCCCGTCGAGCCCGGGCACGTAGTCGGGCGCACCGGTCGCGCGGACGTAGTGGCTGAGCCGCACGGGGTTCGAGCCCAGTGTATTGGGAAGGCTGTGCGTGAGGCTCGCGTTCGCCCAGTGGTAGCCGAGGCCCAGCATCTCGACGCGCGGATGGACGCCGGCCGCCCTGTCGGCTGCGATCAGTTTGCGAAGCGCCACAACGGTCGAATGCGGCTCAGCCGGCTGCAGCATGTCAATTGCTTTGGTCGGCAGCGCCGTCGCGCCGTTCGGGCCGTTGTGCCACCACAGATCGCCGGCGACGACGAGCGCGATCAGCGTCCCCGCAACGCCCGGCCGGATCGGCACAAGACCGCGCGCAATCGCAATCGCAATAGCGGAGATCGCAAGCGCACCGAGCGCGGTGACGAGGCTCAGCCAGGCCTGTTCCGTCCGCCCCATGGAGGCGGCGAGGGCCAGGGCGATTGCGATTACCGCAACGCCGCTGCCGACGAGTGCAATGATGCGCGGCCAAACGAGCGGCTCAGCGGTGCGGCGCACGGCATGATCAACGCCATGGGCGATCACGAATGCGAGGAAGCCGCCGACGAGGAACGTCGCGTCAGCGGGCCTCCGGAACTTATCAACGCCCGGGACGACTTCGTAGGCGAGCGCGAACAGCGGCGTGAACCACCCGAGCGCGTAGATGAGCATCGTGGCCGCCGCGGCCGTAAAGAAGATCGCGTCACGCCGGAACGCCGCACCGGTCACCGCCGCGTAGACGAGCGCTGCGAGCGGAAGCATTCCGAGATAGAGCACGCCCATATTCTGGGCGATGAAGAGGCCGGTGTCTTCCCACGCGAAGCTCGGCGGGCCCCAGTAATCGCGCATCTCGCCCGCCGCGCCGAACAGGTTGGGCGTCACGAGCGTGATCAACAGTGCGGGATGCAACGAGCCAGCCCCCGCGCCGTCGAGATCGATGGTCGGGCGGTTCGATTGATCGGCAAGCAGCAGCGTTAACGTGACCGGAATTGCGATCAGCAGAACGCCGACGACCGCGCCGGCGCCAAGCGGGATGATCGATCGGCGGAGCTTTGCCCCACGGGTGTCGAGCGCATCGACGGGGGTTCGTGCCAACAGATAGATCGCATAGGCACCGAGTGTGTAGACCGCGAGCAGACCGACCTGATCGCGCCCGAGCAGGACGGCGGCGCCTAACACGCCGGCAGCAATCCCGGCCCATCTCCGTCCGTCAATGATCGCGAGGCGAAGGCAGACGATCGCGAACGGCACATAGGCGAGGCTCATGATCTGGCCGAAATGCTGAAGCCGCCACGCCATGGACGCGCCGAACATGAACACAAGCGCGCCAACGAGACCGCCGATCCATCCGAGCCGAGCATGGCGGGCATAGGCGAGTACGCCGACGCCACCAAACAGGACAGTCGCCAGGACCGTCGCGTCGATGGCCTGCAGGCTCGGCTGCGGGTTCAACGCCGCGAGCGACAGCATCGGCGGCGAAAAGATCATCGATTGCGGATCGGCGATCTGAGGA
>JBCBXS010000301.1:0-3552 GCA_039816475.1 Pseudomonadota bacterium
CGGCCCCGCACGACGGACACGTCGTATCTGACGGCGCGGCATTGGAATGTTTAGCAGGTGCGATTCGTTCCCCGTGGCGGCTGCAACTTTGGCGGTAGGTCACCTCATGGGCCGCCAGGATTTCGGCCAGCGCTGCGAGAACATCGCCATCGCTCGTCTGCCCGGACTGGGGCTGTCGATCTGCGGCGGACGACGCGAGGTTCCGCGGCGGGCGGCGGAGGACGTCGACCACGCCGCTCAGGTTTCCGTCGCGGGCGATGAGCGCGCTCGCCATCAGCGCGAGGCCGGACAACCAGACCTGCTGCTCACCGTTGGTTGCCTGCAGAAGGATTTCCGCCGGCTGCGGGCGGCCATTCCGCACCTCGTCGTTGATTGTCACGATAAGCGCCGCAGCACCCGGGCCGAGGTTGCGCCGGTAGGTCGTGCCCTGGAGCTGTTCGGGCCGCTCGACCGGCTTGGTCAGGTAGACGATGTTTTCTGACGCAGGTGTCGCTTCGGCGGCCATGGGACCCGCGTCTTCGGTTGTGTCGGGCGCGCGTGCGCTTTCTTCGCCATCCGTTGACGCGGCTTCGAGCACGGACCCGCGGCGCGGGCTCGGCCGGTAGGTGGTGCAGCCCTTAAGGCCTGCGTTGTAGGCATCGAGATACAAGGACCTGAACGCGTCGAACGAGAGATCGGCGGGGCAGTTGATTGTCTTCGAGATGGCACTGTCGATGTGGCGCTGCGCGACGGTCTGCATCCGGATGTGGTCTTCCGGTGTTAACTCCGAGATGTCGGGCAGGAGATCGCCGCCGATCTCATCGCCGGTCTTCGCGCGATAGAGCTCGGCTGCATAATCGGCGACGACGACCTCGCGGGCCGAGCCGTCCGGCGTCAGCATGCGGCGCCGAAGCGTGCGCGCGAACGTCGGCTCGATGCCGCTTGAGACGTTGCCGGCCAGCAATGAGATCGTCCCAGTCGGCGCAATCGTCGTCAGGCAGCCGTTGCGGAGACCGTGACGAGCGATCGCGGATCGCGTCGTCTCAGGTAGATCGCGAAGGTTGGGGCTCGCGAGCAGGGCCTCACGGTCGCAGAGCGGGAACGCGCCACGGGCTTCGGCGAGTTCGGCGCTCGCGTCGTAGGCGGCGACCTTCAGGCTCCGAAGCCATCCGTCGGTGAGTGTGACTGCCTGACGGCTGCCGTACCGCGCCCCGCACATGGCGAGTGCGTTTGCGAGGCCGGTGATGCCGAGGCCGAGGCGGCGCTTGGCGAACGCTTCCTCGCGCTGGTCGGCGAGCGGATAGTTCGAGACATCGATGATGTTGTCGAGGAACCGGACGGCGGTGCGCACGTGCGCGGTGAGCCGCGCAGTGTCGAGCTTGGCGTCCGGTGTGAAGGGTTTGGAGACGAAACGCGTTAGGTTCATCGCACCCAGCAGGCAGGCGCCGTACGGCGGCAACGGCTGCTCGCCGCAGGGGTTGGTCGCAGCAATTGTCTCGCAGTAGGCGAGGTTGTTGGCGGCATTCACGCGGTCGATGAAAATCACGCCTGGCTCGGCGTCGGCGTACGTTGCCTCCATGATCCGCATCCACAGGTCGCGCGCGCGGACCACCTCAAAGACTTTGCCACCGAACGTAAGCGACCAAGGACCGTCCGCGCGGACGGCGCGGATGAAGTCATCGGTCACGAGAACTGAGAGGTTGAAGTTTGTGAGCCGCCCGGCATCGCGTTTGGCATCGATGAAGAGCCCGATGTCGGGGTGATCGCACCTGAGCGTTGCCATCATCGCGCCGCGCCGCGCGCCAGCCGACATCACCGTCCGGCACATGCTGTCCCAGACGTCCATGAAACTAACGGGGCCTGAAGCGGCCGCCCCCGTTGCCTTCAGGGCTGCGCCACGCGGGCGCAACGTTGAGAAGTCGTGCCCGATGCCGCCGCCCTGCTGCATGGTCACGGCTGCGTCCTGCAGGCTCGCGAAGATGCCATCGAGACTGTCGGGAATGGTGCCGAGGACAAAGCAGTTGAAGAGCGTGACCCTGCGGCCCGTCCCGGCGCCTGCGATGATGCGCCCGCCCGGCAGAAACGCGAACGTCTCCACCGCCTCGCGGAACAGGCCCTCCCAGTGGGCGCGATCCGCAGGGGTCGCCTCGGCTTCGGCGGCGGCCGAAGCAACGCGCGACCACGTATCGGCCACCGTGACGTCAGCAGGGCGCGCGCCGCCGTCGCCGCTGAATTGGTACTTCTCTGCCCAGATCTCCGAGGCGATCGGCGTGAGAGCAAGCGGATCGGAGTGAGGGGCAGGCGACATAGGCAAACCTTCGGCACAGCACGGCGTTACGGCCCTAAAACGTAAGCGCCGCGCCCTCCGATGTCAAACAAATGTTCTCATCTTGTTCCTATTTTGATCTCGATTGCTGATCGTTGCTGGCCGTCCCGTCTGTTCGCCTGCGTTCAGCCTCGGCTTCGGCCACCAGAGCAGCCGTCGCAGTTTCGATTTGTTGTTGGACGTCTGCGCGGATCTCTTTGCGCGGACGGCCCGGCGGGATTGGCGGCAGGACTTCAACGACGATCGTGCCTGGAAACGCGTGGCTCGCCCGCGGTGGCCAGAACACGCCTGAGTTGAGCGCGAGCGGGACAAGCGGCAGGTCGAGACCGTCATAGAGGGCGACAAAGCCCGGCTTATAGTTGGGGGCCGCGCCGACGTCGGTTCGGGTGCCCTCCGGGAAGATCAGGATCTCGCGGCCCTCGGCAGCACGATCGCGTGCGGTGGCGACCATCTGGCGGAGCGCCACTGCGGCGCGCTCGCGTCGGACGAGGATGTGTTCGAACTTCACACAGAACCAGCCGTAGAGCGGGATACGCGCGAGTTCGGCTTTGAGGACGATGGCGGGATCGCGGAGCAATGGGATCAGCGCCATCGTCTCCCAAGCGGACTGATGCTTGGCGACGACCAGTGCAGCACCGCGCGGCAGGTGTTCGCGGCCGCGCACATCGTAGGTCGTGCCGGCGACGACGCGGAGGAGCAGCAGGATCGCGCGAGCGTGCGCGCGGAGGCCTGCCATGGCCCAGCTTCGAGGCCCGAACAACAGCGGGCTGCCGAAGATCAGAAATAGCGCCGTGACGACATAGAAAAGGACGGCGAACGCGCGTGAGCGCAGCGTTATCTGTTGTCGCGGTGGACCGGCGCGGCGCGCGCCAGCGTCTTCGACGTCCGCGTTGCGCGTGCGCGCGTCCGCCACCAGCCTGTCTGTCAAGAACTTGTCAGCGTGTTGCGAACAGCCGGCGACGGTCCTGCGGGCGACCGAGGCGCTGCGGTCTCACGGCCGTCGAAAGCTGCCCGTGCGCGCGCTGCCAAATAGCGGCCGGCGGATGGCAGGAACTTCGCGTACTCCTGCAGCAGCAAACGGACCTGGCCGAGGTTCGTCCACCACGGCCCGTCGGGCCGACCGGTCGGGTGGACGGGGGCGGCATGGAAATTGGTGGCCGGTGACGCGCGCGCAAGTTCGCTTAGCCCCCGCGGCATGTGTCGCGCTGACGTGACCACGAGGATCGAGCCGAAGCCGTTGCGCGCGA
>JBCBXS010000302.1:0-3520 GCA_039816475.1 Pseudomonadota bacterium
GGTCTCGACAAAGCTGAGATCGGCCTTGAGGCCTACCCGGAATTCGGCTCCGGTAGCCAGCGGATCTAACTCCTTCCGCTGACTGACTGATTGACCGAGCGGCGCCTCCGTCTTCCCGGGCGCCGCTCACAACCTAAAGCCCGGCCTCGCGCCGGGCTTTTTTGTTGGTGTAGACCACGAGCGTGGCACCGACACTGCGTTCACCGTTCCCATGTTCGACGAGTACATGCGGCGCGTGATGCCCGATCTCGAGAGGTCTTCGGGGTAGCTCGACCAACCCACTCGGACACGATGCGTGGCGTGTCTTGGCCACAGGGGCTCGGTTGTCGTGAGGGGTGGACTGCGCCGGGACGGCAAGTTGCGTTATGTGCTCGGGAGTGGGATTGAGCGCGCCGCGGGCTGATGGGGCCTGAAGGGTCGGGCTCGGACCGATTGCGTGCGGGGAAGCCGGGGGCGATCCGATGATGAGTTTGGCGTACGTGTTCGTCGCGTTCATCTATCTGGCGATCGCGGCGTCGTTTCTCGCGACCACAGGTGTGCTTGCTTACGAGTTCGCCGACGCAGGCTGGGTCGACCTGCTTGCCATCGACAGCCACCTGTTCGTTTTCTTTCCCACCTTCGGCATCGTTGCCCTCCTCGCGTTCTATCTGCCGTCCGTCGCCTTCGTCGATCACTACTGGCGCAATGTGAAGTGGGGTCATCTCCGCTTCTGGGGCGGTATCGCTGTCGTCTGCGCGATCTCGTTCGGTGGCGCGCAATACCTGCTCGCGTCCGACAACCGGCCGGTCTGGGACATCAAGCCCTCGGTCCTGAAAGCGGATCGCGGCACGCCGGCCGGCTGCTTCGCCGGCGGCGGCGAGACGTGCCTCCGCGCGCCGATCTTATCCGCCGTCGCCAATCTCCGCACGCTGAGCCAGCAGCGCATCGGGCTCTCGGAATTCGTTCGAACCTGTCAGTCGGATCGCCTGATCGAGCCGCAGCCCTTCGATACGCGTAAGAAGTACTGCGTGGCGACGACGCCGCTCTCACCTGCGCCGAACCTCGTGAGCGACAGCACTTGTTGCCGCGCTCAGGGCGCACTCGTTGACACGATCCAGTCGCTTTATGAAACGCCCGCGAACCGGTCGCTGACGGGCAAGGTGCACGCGCTGCTGCTGCCCGCGAAGATCTTCTTCTTCCTGATCCTGTTGTCGATCAGCCTGCTACTGCTTTGGCGGTTCGATGAGATCTCGAAGCACTACGCACGGCGGCTCACGCATATCGAATTTGGGCTGATCATCGGCACGATCGCGACACTGTTCTTCCCGCTGATGTCACAGGCGTTCCTGCTCTCGCTATCGGTCCTCGCGGGCGACGCGGGTCAGGGCACATTCAGTTACATGGTCCCGCGCATGTCGATCGCGTTCGGCATCTGGACGTTCCTGATTATCGTCTACTTCTTCCGCAGCCAGGGCGAGAACACGGAGCTTCTGACGAAGGTCGGCTCGGCGGCAGCCGGCTTCATCGCGCTCGTGAAGTACGACGAGATCGTCGCGGTGATGGTGCGCCTGATCGGTTCCGGCACAAGCTGGCTGTTCCTCGCAGCCCTTGCCGCACTCGCGCTTCTGGCGGCGCTGCTCACGATGCGCCAGATGGCGAAGGGCGATCAAAGCCCGATCGGTGCGAAGCGCATATCGGACGATCCGCCGTTCGGGACGGCACCCATCGTCAAAGCCCCGGTGGCAGGTGCGATCCGGGCAGAGGGGCGGTCGGACATTGACGCTTAAGGCACCGCGCGCCGAGGCTAGCGTTCGAGACTTACTGACCGCGGCGGCGCATCTCCTGCCGACGCATCGGCATGCCATCGATCAGCCGGAACACACGGCCCATTGAGACCGGTGCGCCCGACGAAAGCTTCGCGCCGCCGTCCTTTCCGACGAGGATCACGCGGAACCCACCGGGCGCGACGCCGTATCGCTTCCTGAGTGCGGCTGCGGAGAGGCCCGGTCCACGACCGCCCCGCGCCGACACCCGATCGCCGACAACGCGGACGACGACCATGTCGCGATCGCGGAGCCCGGCCGCCTTGCCGTTGAGCAATTGGCTCTGACGGCGCAGCGCTGCCGCACTGTTCGATGGAGCGAATACCAGCAGCGGTCTGTTTTTCCAGCGGTAAGCCGACATCGCATCGGCCGTGGTCGTTGGAGCGATTGTGACCATCATGGCGCCTCCGATGAAAGCAGCGAATGCGGCAGCCTTCTGCGTCCGACCTGTCCTGATCATATCTCGCAACTCCGCATCCGTGTTACGCCAGCAGCCTCGTCGAAGTCTGACCGCGAAGCAGGCGCCAATCGCTTAGTGAAACGAAGCACCACAGCAAACGGTTCTAGAGCGCCCAATTCATTGCGTCGTGGCGCGGTCGTGCTCGCGCTCATCGTAAGCTTGCTTGTCATCCTGTTCGCGGCCGCAGCTGTGGCCGACGTCAGCGGACGTTGGATGGATGACGACGCGCTGAAGCGCTCATTCGGCGGCGCGACAATCGCAGGCGTCTACTTCGACGGCCGCACGTTCCGCGAGCAATATCGGCCGGACGGCTCGCTCATCTACGAAGAGCCGATCCGAAAACGCGGCGGCACCTGGCGCGTCGTCGTCGGCACGTTCTGCACGATCTATCCGGAAGGTGAGCCAGGCGGCTGCTTTCGCGTGCAACGTGCGTCGGCGAACTGCTTTCGGTTCTACTTCGCGGCACGGTCGATAGCTGGTGCTGAGGGTGGCGCGACGGATGCGCTCGCGTACACCGCAGAGGCTTGGCGCACTGACGCGGCCTCGACCTGCAACGAGGTTCCGACGAGCTGAGCGAGTGACGCTGCCGCTAGCCCTGCTCGGTGCCGAGCGCAACGCGCATCCGGCGCGCGATGGCGCGGCCATCCTTGATCGGCAAACACCACGGGTCTTGGCTAAGCGCGATTTTCGCTACCGCAAATGACGGACCCGGCTCGACGAACAGAAAATCTGCGAGGCTGCCGACATCCTCCTGCGCGGTGACAAGCTTCGTTCGCTTGATGCCAAACCCTTCTGCGACCTTGCACAGATCGCTGGCACCAGCGGTGAGGCCCGTCTGCCGCCCGGTTTCGCCGAAGCTCTCATTATCGAGCACGAGGATACCGAGGTTCGAAGGCGTTTGATTTGCGACAACACCGAGCGAGCCGATGCCCATGAGCATCTCGCCGTCGCCGGTGAGCGCGAGGACGCGGCGTTCCGGTTGGGCGAGCGCAAGACCCAGCGCGGTTGGCACGGCAAGGCCCATACCGCCCCACGAGTAGAGGTAGTCGGGGCTGTCGCCTGCTGCCGCGCAATCCCAGGTCGGCGAACCAAGCCCCGGGACGACGACCGCGCCATCGCGATGCGAAAGCAAGTCGGCGACGAATGGGCGCCTCTGAATGCGGTTGTCGCCGCTAGTCATCCTGGCCGAACCCCTTGGCGCCGATCACCCGCTGCGAGACGAGCACGGCGACGGAAAAGTTGCCGTTGAAGCAGAGGT
>JBCBXS010000303.1:0-3516 GCA_039816475.1 Pseudomonadota bacterium
CGACAGCCCGCCCGAGCGCGACGTGCAATGGACCGAGGCCGGCGTCGCTGGCGCGAGCCGCTTCGTGCAGAGGGTCTGGCGGTTTGTCGACGATGCCATTGCCAAAGGCGCCGGTGGCGACACCGAGATGCCGGGCTCGTTTTCTGACGACGCGCTCGCTTTGCGCCGCGTCGCCCACAAGACGCTCGACCAGGTCGGTAGCGATATCGAAGGGCTGCGGTTCAATGTGGCCGTGGCAAAAATCTATGAGTTCGCGAATGCCCTTCAGTCCGCGCTTGCTCAGGATGAGCCAAAGCCGGACATGCAATGGGCCGTCCGCGAAGCTGCCGAAATCATGGTTCAGCTGGTTGGTCCGATGATGCCGCATCTCGGCGAGGAGTGCTGGGCGCGGCTTGGAAACAACACACTGCTTGCCGATCAGCCGTGGCCGGTTGCCGATCCGGCGCTGCTCGTTGACGATAGGATTACGGTTGCCGTACAGGTCAACGGCAAGCGCCGAGACGAGATTTCCGTCGCAAAAACAGCGGATAAGGCCGCTGTCGAGGCGGCGGCATTGGCGCTTGAAAGTGTTCAGCGTGCGCTCGATGGAAACGCGCCTAAGCGCGTGATCGTCGTCCCGCAGAGGATCGTGAATGTTGTGGTCTAGGCGGCATATCGGACGACAGACCCTGCGCTGCTGGGTCGGCCTCGCCGCAGTAGCCGCCGCGACGTTTGCGATCACCGGCTGCACATCCGGCTTCCAGCCGATGCACGCTTCCTTCGGGCCCGGCCCCGCGCTCTCCGACAAGATGAAGTCGGTGCGGGTGACTGCGATCCCCGGCCGCGTCGGTCAGCGCATCCGCAACGAGCTGCTGTTCCAAACGACAGGCGACGGCCACACGACCGCTGCTTCCAAGTACCGGCTCGACGTCGCGATTTCTGAGCGAGTGACGTCGTCGATCGTGGACCGTCAGGGGGACTCGCTCAATCGGACGTACGCGCTCGACGCCACGTTCCGGTTGGTCGATCTTGAGACGAACCAGGTCGCACTGACCGGCTCAAGCTTCGGCCGCGCGAACTTCCAGCGGACGAGTTCGGTCTACGCCAACGTGCGCGCGCAACGGGACGCACAGAACCGTGCTGCCGGCACGGTTGCAACAGACCTCAAGACCCGGCTCGAAGCCTACCTTGCGACGCGCGCCTGAGCCCGACGCGCTGCGGCCCGTGAAAGCCGTCTGATCCTCAATGGTTGCGATCAAAGCGCAGGGCGTCGAGGCCTTTCTCAAATCAATCGATCCGGCGATCGCAGCCGTGGTCGTCTACGGCACGGACGCCGGCCGCGTCTCCGTTCAGGCGGGACGCGCGGCGAAGGCGTTCGCAGCCCGCATTGGCGACGGCACGGAGATTCTCCGCCTCGAAGATGCCGACCTCGACGCGGATCCGGACCGGCTGATCGTCGAGCTCAAAACAATCCCGATGTTCGGCGGCGGCAAGGTCATCCGCGCGCTCCAGGGACGGCGCATCAATGGTCCGCTGATTAAGTCTATCCTCGAAGACGCGGCGCCGATGTCAGCCGCGCTGGTCGTGGAAGCCGGCAACCTCAAACCGTCCGACGCGATGAGAAAAGCCGCTGAGGCCTGCGCTTGGGCTGCAGCGTTGCCCTGCTACGCCGACACGGATCGTGATCTCGGCCGGCTCGCGCAGGAGATGGTCACCGCTTCAGGCCACACGCTCAGCCGCGACGCGCTCCCGCTTCTCATCTCCCGCATCGGCGCCGATCACGCCCTGTCTCGCGGGGAGATCGAGAAGCTGATCACCTACGTCGGCGCATCGCGCGAGATCACGACCGACGACATCGACGCCGTCATGGGTGACACCTCCGAGTTGTCGCTCGACCAGATCGCGATTGCCACATCGTCCGGCCAGGCCATGGATGCGATCCGCGCGTGTGAGAAAGCGATTGCAGGCGGCCAGACGGCGCAAAGTGTTCTCATCGCGCTGCAACGTCACTTCCTTGCGCTCCATAAGGTCCGCTCGGCCATTGAGGGTGGACGCTCGCTCGACGACGCCCTCCGCCAGCTTCGGCCACCGCTGCACTTCTCGGTCCGCGATCCCGTCAAGCGCGCTGCGAACGCCTGGTCGCTCGAACGCCTGACGACCGGTATTCGCCGCATTCAGGAGACGATCCGCGCGTCTCGGTCCTCGACACCGATCGAGCAGACGATGGCTGAACGCCTGCTGTTCGAGCTGAGCCAGCTTGCCCGCGCCGGCCAACGTCGCTGACGCCGCGGTCACCCTCACGTCACCCCCTGTCGCCCGTTTGCAGACGCCGCCCGGTCAGCTACTCAGACGTCGCCGGGGCCACACGCCTCTTCCCGTTGCAAGAAAGACCAGCCCATGTCCGCAAGCCCGCTCGATGTCGTCGGCATTGGAAACGCAATCGTCGACATCCTCGCCCAGTGCGATGACGCGTTTCTCAAGGCGCACGGATCGGAGAAAGGCTTCACGACGCTCTGCGATGCAGAGACTGTGACACGGCTCTATGAGGCAGCAGGCCCGACGGTCGAGGCCTCCGGCGGATCGGCTGCCAACACGATCGTCGGCGTCGCGGGCTTCGGCGGCACGAGCGCCTACATCGGCAAGGTTGCCGAAGACGAATTCGGCCGCATCTTCCAGCACGACATCCGCGCTGCGGGCGTCACCTATGAGACAGTTCCGAAGTCCGGCGGCGCGCCAACCGCGCGATCACTGATCCTCGTGACGCCTGACGGCGAGCGCACGATGCACACCTTCCTTGGTGTCAGCCCGGAACTCGACGGCGACGACATCGACGCCGATCTCATTGCACGGGCTAAGATCCTCTATCTTGAAGGCTATCTGTTTGATCGGCCGCAGGCGCAGGAGGCGTTTTATCGCGCGGCTGCCATTGCGCGCGATGTGGGAAGGAAAGTCGCGCTGACGCTTTCAGACGGCTTTTGCGTGGACCGTCATCGCAGTGCCTTCCGGGATATTATCAAAAGCGAAGTCGATATTCTCTTCGCCAACAAAGCCGAAATCCTGAGCCTGTTCGAAACGGACTCATTTGAAGGCGCCGTTGCGAATGCACGCGACATGGCACCAATCACAGCGATCACCCAAAGCGAAGACGGCTCCGTCCTGAGCCGCGATGGCGAAATCGTCGAAGTGCCAGCGGTCCCTGTCGCACCGGTGGTCGACAGCACAGGCGCCGGCGACCTCTATGCGTCAGGTGTTCTCTACGGTCTCAGCAGGGACCTGCCGCTTGCGACGTGCGGTCAGCTTGGCTCGCTCGCTGCCAGCGAGACCATCGGCCAGATCGGGGCCCGGCCTCGCGCGAACCTCAAAGAGAGAGCGCAAGACGCTGGCCTCAGCCTCGGCTGACAAACGGCGCTCTCACCAAGCGTGATCTAAAAGCGTCAGTTGCAGAACCGAGGCGAGGAAAATCGCAAGGGAAGAAAACTCCGCCACTTAAAATCCCTTCTCAATCGCTATTTTTACCGTTAACAACGTTTGACAACA
>JBCBXS010000304.1:0-3493 GCA_039816475.1 Pseudomonadota bacterium
CAGTGGCATATGGATGTAGGGCCCGCGCCAGCGCGAACGCCCAAGGTTGCGCTCCATCTCGGTGCCGAACAACTGTCCTAACAGGCCTTCGACGCGCAGAAATGAGATGACGGCGTCGGCAACACCGACGAGGACCACCGCCCAGAACGCGGCCCGGATCAGATAATTGACGGTTCCGTTCAGGAGGTCGGCATCGGTGCGAAGCGGTTGTCCAGGTGTCTTGGCGACGTAAAACGCGGCGATCGCAAAGCTCGCGACGTAGCTTGCCAATTGCACCCAGCCGAGCGGGTTGTCGGTGGCCCCGGTTGCGAGCGCGATCACGCCCGGAAACCCCTGCCAGTACGTGAGGTAGACGTTGAAGACGTAGACCACGGTCGCGATCGTCATTGTCCAGGCGAACGTGCGGGTGGCCTGCGATGCGAACGTCGGTGCGTAGGGCGGGTGATCGGCGGTCGATTGATTTCCGAGAGAACCCGGCACGGCACCTGCGACGTCTGACATCGAGTGGTCCCTCAAAGGCGGAGAGGAGTCTTGGTCGCGGCGCGCCCCGCCGACCGGCGGCAATCACATTCGCCCCGACCGATCGGTGGCCAGAAGCCCGGTTGGCATTACGCGGCAGCCTGAACCGCCGCGCAGGTGTGCAGAAGCCCCGGAACGCGCTCAATAAAAACGCGTTCCGGCTTCTGTCGTTCTTAGAGACCCAGCACGCGGTTGCGCTGCTGGACGAACGCCTGGTCGGAAAGACCGGTCCAACGGCCGATGTCCGTCCGGGCCTTGACGAAGCTTTCGTGGATTTCCTTCGCGAGCGCCGAGTGTGCCTGCGTTTCCGCGAACACTTCCTTCGAGGCTTCACCGAAGCTGTCGTAGATCTCGTCGTTGAACTTCTTCAACTGGACGCCGTTCTCTTCGATGAGACGCGTGAGATAGACACCGTTGTTAGCGTTGGTTTCAGCCATCTGGCGTGCGTTTTCTTCGTTGCACGCGGCGTGGATGATCGCCTTGTCGGTGTCGGACAGGCCTTCGTAGAACGACTTGTTCATGCCGAACGAAAGCTGCGAGCCCGGCTCATGCATGCCCGGGTAGTAGTAGAACTTCGCAGCCTCGTAGAACTTCATGAAGTAGTCGTTGTAGGGGCCGACCCACTCCGTGGCGTCGATCGCACCGGACACGAGGTTCTCGTAAATCTGGCCGCCCGGAAGCGAGACCGGCGAGGCACCGAGCTTCGCCATGACGTCACCGCCGAGGCCCGGGATACGCATCTTCAGACCCTTAAGGTCGTCAGCCGTTTCGATTTCCTTGTTGAACCAGCCGCCCATCTGCACGCCGGTGTTGCCGCAGGCAAAGCACTTGAGGCCGAAGCCGTCAGCGAGCTTGTCCCAGAGGGCCTGGCCGCCGCCGTACTTAATCCACGCGTCGATTTCCGTGTACGTGAGACCGAACGGGACGGCTGTGAAGTAAGCCCATCCCGGGTGCTTGCCCTTCCAGTAGTAGTCGGCGGCGATGTAGGCCTGCGCGTTGCCACCGGCCACGGCATCGAACGAGTCAAACGCGCCGACGCGCTCGCCTGCTGCGAAGTACTGGACGTTCAGACGGCCCTCGGTCAGCTCGCCGATGCGCTTTGCAAGGCGCTGGGCGGAAATGCCAAGACCCGGAAAGTCGCGCGGCCAGGTCGAGACGATCACGAGATCTTTCTTCGACTGCGCAATGGCTGGTGCTGCCAGGCCGGTCGTTGCGGCGACCGCACCGGCGCCTGCAGCAACCGTTGATTTCTTCAGGAATGAACGACGGTCCATAAAGGCCCACCTCCTCGGTTGATTTCAATTTTCTGGAAGCACGTCAGCGCAAGACCCGCGGTGCCAATGGCACCTGCGGTCTGCGACCGGACCGTCCGGCCTCAGCGTTAGCTCCCCAACAGCGGCTTTCGTTATGGTTGAGCTTGTTCAGCCGCGGTCTTGTTCTAGCTTAGACCATAGTCACGGGATAAGCTCCAACGACTGGGTAGGGCTCCGTAGTTTTGGGTAGCTGCAAGGTGCCGCGGCGCGATGGAACCCGGAGCCTTGCCGCTCACGATCCGGCGCGTGCTGCGCGCAAACGTACAGAGTTCCAACCGTTGAACCTCCGCATCAAAGTCCTGATGCTCGCGACACTGCCGTTGCTGATGGCGATCGCGGCGATCACCTATCTCGTCGAACGCCAGTCGTCGGAGTTATCGGACCAGGAGGTCGCGGCCTTCAAGGAGGCGATGGTCAGCGCGAAGAAGGCTGAGCTGCTGAACTATGTGTCGCTCGCGCTGACGTCGATCGATCATCTCTACAACGCGAACGTCCCCGAGACGCCGAAGAGCGAGACGGCCGCGAAAGAACTCGTCAAACGTATCCTGAGCCGTCTGACCTACGGCGAGAACGGCTACTTCTTCGTCTACGATTATGCCGGGCGAAACCTCGTCCATCCAAAGCAGCCCTGGCGGATCGGTAACACCTACATCGACCTGACCGACCCGAAAGGCCGAAAGGTTATTGCCGGCCTCATAGAGCAAGCCAAAAGTGGCGGCGGGTACTTCCGTTACACGTGGGAGCAACCTTCGACCGGGCGGCAGTCGGAAAAGATCGGCTACGCCGTTGGCCTCGATCGCTGGGGCTGGATGCTGGGCACCGGCATCTACATCGATGATGTCGCAACGCACGTCGCAGCCTCGCAGGCCGATCGCGCCTCACGCATCCGCCAGACGTTTCTTTCAATCCTCGGCATCGCGGTGCTGGCCGTCTTCGTCGTTTTCGCAACGGGCGTCGCGATCAACTGGCGTGAGAGCCAACTCGCCAACAAGCGCTTGCGGCATCTGACGACGCGGATCGTTGCAGCTCAGGAAGACGAGCGCGGGCGCATCTCTCGCGAACTCCATGACGGGATCAGCCAGATCCTCGTCTCGGTGAAGTTTGCGCTCGAGCGGGCGCAACTCATGGGTCAGCGGCCGGACGTCAAGCTTCCGCAAATCGTCAGCGAGGACATGGCCAAAGCAGAAGCAAACCTTGAGACGGCGATCGGCGAGGTTCGGCGGATTTCACAGGGGCTCAGGCCTGGCTTGCTCGATGATTTGGGGCTGGCGGCGGCACTCGATGCGCTGGTCGACGACTTTGCAACGCGCACTGGCATCGTCGCCGACTGCGAAGTCGCAAGTCTGCCGCGGCGCCTGACATCGGATGCCGAGACGACGCTTTATCGGATCGCGCAGGAAGCACTCACCAACATCGAGCGCCATGCCGGGGCGAACAGCGTCGGCGTACAACTCAAACATCGCGGCTCGGCCATCACGCTCTGGATCAGCGATGATGGGATCGGGGCCGGCGCCAGCGCCAGCGCCGCCGATGTGGACCGGCGCAGCGCCGGACGAAGCGTTACCTCCGGCGCTCTTCCATGTTGCGAAGGCCAAGGCCGCCGGAGGTAACGCTTCGTCCGGCGCTGAGCCGGTCCACATCGGCGGCGCTGGCGCTGGCGC
>JBCBXS010000305.1:0-3488 GCA_039816475.1 Pseudomonadota bacterium
GTCTCGATGGCGGACCGCAAACGCGCCAAGTCCTCGTTCGGTGCAAAGGAGACGGCGACCGCCTGGCCCAAGGACGTTGCAGTTGCCCAGGGCGACTTCGCGATCGCAGCGCCGCGGCAGGCGATGCGTAAGGTCTCTCTTCGCTTCCTGGCCAAGGTGCCGGCAGCAGACCAAATGCTGCCCGCATTGTTCGCGGCGAAGTGTGAGAGCCAGATCGCAGCGTTTCTGGCTGAGAAGCGTTAAGGGGACCAGATCGTCACAGCGCTCGGTCATCCGGACGCGCCCGGGCCGCGTTCTGAACTTCGAGATCGGAGGAACGCACTTATGAGCACACCCCTTACGACGCGGTATGGCCTCGCGCGCCTGCTGGCAGCCGGACTGGTCGCGCTGTTCTTCGCGGCACTCACACCGTTGATGCAAACCGCTCAGGCCCAGGGCACGTCGGCGTCGCAGAACCCGGCGATCCAATCCGTGATCACCCAACAGTTGGACGCGTTTCGTCGTGATGACGGGCCGGGCGCGTTCTCTCACGCATCGCCGTCGATCCAGATGATGTTCCAATCACATCAGCGGTTCATGGCGATGGTCCAGCGCGGTTATGCGCCGATCTACCGTTCCGCTGAGGCGAAGTTCCTTGAGCTGGACACGGTCAACGGCCGGCTGATCCAGAAGGTGCTGATCCGCGGCGCTGACGGCCGCGTCGTGGTGGCCGCCTATGACATGATCCAGGTCGACGGGATCTGGCGCATCAACGGTTGCCAGATCCTCGAAGCGGGTGCCGCGGCTTAAGCGCCGCGAAGTCTCAATCGCGGGCTGCCGGTCAGAGCAGCCCCTTCGCCTGCAACGCTGACTGGATTTCATCGAGGATCGCCGGGTCGTCGATCGTCGCCGGCATCTTCCAGTCTGTCTTGTCCGCCATCGCGCGAATGGTCCCGCGCAGCACCTTGCCCGAACGTGTCTTCGGCAGGCGCGGCACTGTCATCACGGTCTTGAAGGCTGCCACCGGCCCGATGGTCTCGCGAACATGGCTGACGACCTCGTTTTCGATCTCTTCGGGCGGCCGATTGACCCCGCTATTGAGGATAATGAAGCCCGCCGGCAATTGCCCCTTCAGGTCGTCGGCAATGCCGATCACTGCGGCTTCGGCGACATCCGGATGCTGGACGACGACCTCTTCCATCTGACCGGTCGAGAGACGGTGCCCGGCGACATTAATGACGTCATCGGTGCGGGCCATGATGAAGACATAGCCATCCTCATCGATGTAACCGGCATCGGACGTCGTGTAGTAGCCGTCGAACGATGAGAGATAGCTGTCGCGGAACCGCGCGTCGGCGTTCCAGAGCGTTGGCAGGCAGGATGGCGGCAAGGGCAGCTTGGCGGCGATGGTGCCGGTCACACCGGGTTTGACCTCGTTGCCCGCCTCATCGAGAACGCGCAAATCCCAGCCGGGCATCGGCACCGACGAAGAGCCAAGCTTCACCGGCATGCGCTCAAGCCCGATCGGGTTCGCGCAGATCGACCAGCCGGTTTCCGTCTGCCACCAATGATCGATGACCGGCACGCGGAGTTTCTCTTCCGCCCACTTGATCGTCTCAGGATCAGCGCGCTCGCCTGCGAGGAACAACGCTCGGAACAGGCTCATATCGTAGTGGTCGGTCAACAAACCGCGCGGATCTTCCTTCTTGATCGCGCGGAAGGCCGTCGGCGCCGTGAACATCACCGAGACTTCGTGGTCGGCAATCACACGCCAGAACGCGCCCGCATCCGGAGTGCCGACGGGCTTGCCCTCATACATGACGGTCGTCGCGCCATGCAGCAGCGGGGCGTAGATGATGTAGGAGTGGCCGACGACCCAGCCGACATCGGAGGCCGACCAGAACACCTCGCCCGGGCGCACGTTGTAGATGTTCGGCATCGACCACTTCAGCGCAACCATATGCCCGCCGTTGTCGCGGACAACGCCCTTTGGCGCGCCGGTGGTGCCTGATGTGTAGAGGATATAGAGCGGGTCGGTCGCGGCCACCGACGCGCAGCCGGCGAGGCGGTTCTCAGCACGACCGATTGCGATCTGTTCCGCCCAATCGAAGTCGCGCCCGCGCTGCATCGGCGCTTCGCATTCCGGCCGCTGCAGCATCAGCACAGCGGCGGGCTTGTGCTCTGCCAACGCGATCGCCTGATCGAGCAGCGGCTTGTAGGCGACGGTCCGGCCGGGCTCGAGGCCACAGCTTGCAGCAAGAACGGCCTTCGGCGTGCAGTCATCGATCCGGGTTGCGAGTTCGTTGGCGGCAAACCCGCCGAAGACGACGGAATGGACGGCGCCGATCCGCGCACAGGCGAGCATCGCGAACGCAGCTTCCGGGATCATCGGCATATAGATGACGACGCGGTCGCCCTGCGCGACGCCCATGTCTTTGAGGACACCGGCGAGGACAGCCACCTCGGTGGTCATCTCGGAATAGGTGTACCGCCGCGTCGTGCCCGTCATCGGGCTGTCGTAGATCAACGCGAGCTGATCACCGCGCCCGGCCTCAACGTTGCGGTCGAGGCAGTTGTAGGCCGTGTTGCAGCGCGCACCGGAAAACCACCGCCCGTACTGCCCGGCGTAGGGATCGAACACGCGGTCCCACAGCTCGTACCAGGCGACGTCCTTCGCAGCCTCCTCCCAGAACGCCTCCGGATCGCGCCGCCAACTGTCGTAGACCTCGCGGTAAGTGGTCATTGCGTGTCCTCCCGGTGCGCCCGCTTCTGCTGCGGCGTCGGCGGGAGTTGTGACAAGGACGGATGGCGATTGGCAAGCGCGATGCAGACACGCCTTTCGCGGTGCAGCGAACGCCGAAGGCCTCCGTTTGCGCGACCAGGCCTTTGGCGTACGATCTGGCCTGCGCGAGAACGACCTCTGCCGACCCGCTGTCACGAGCCGACCGATGAACCCCTTCGAGCTGCATCTCGACCGCAACGCTGCGAACTATCAGCCGCTGACGCCGCTGACGTTTCTCGCGAGAACCGCTGAGGTCTGGCCGGGCCAGACCGCCGTCCAGCACGGCAACCTCAGCTACGACTATCGCACACTCTACAAGCGCGCCCGGCAGCTCGCATCGGCACTGGCGCAGAAGTATGTGGCCGCCGGCGATACGATCTCAGTGATGTTGCCGAATGTGCCGGCGATGATCGAGGCGCACTTCGGTGTGCCGATGACGGGTGGCGTGCTGCATGCGATCAATACGCGGCTCGATGCCGACATCATCGCGTTTCAGCTCGACCACGCCAACGCCAAGGTCGTCATCGTCGACCAGGAGTTCGCGCCCGTTATGACACGCGCGCTGGAGATCGCGAAGGTCAAACCGTTCGTTGTCAATTACGCCGACCATCAGGCCGACATCGACGCAGAGCCTGCGTCGTACAACGACTACGAGGCGTTTCTTCAGGGCGGCGATGCCGCCTTCCAGTGGGTCTGCCCCGACGACGAATGGCGCGCGATCACGCTC
>JBCBXS010000306.1:0-3482 GCA_039816475.1 Pseudomonadota bacterium
GTTGCCGATCCCAGCGGAGGGCACCAGGTGACCACTTTCGCGCGCGTGTGCTCGAACGCCGCGCGACCTTAGCCCGTCACGCGAACGCGTTACACCAGCGCCTTGCCCTTCTTGTCGATCGCAGTCGCAATAGTCTTGTCGTCGGCCGTCTCGCCGAGAAGCATCTCATTGTGCGCCTTGCCCGACGGGATCATCGGGAAACAGTTGGTGAGGTTTGCGACCCGGCAATTGAAGACGACCGGACCTGGCGTGTCGAGCATCTGCCGGATGGCCTCATCGAGATCACGCGCATCATCGCAAATGAGCCCCGACCAACCGTAAGCATCGGCAAGTTTCACGAAGTCAGGCAGCGCGTCCGTGTAGCTTTCCGAATAGCGATTGCCGTGCAGCAGCTGCTGCCACTGGCGCACCATCCCCATGTACTGGTTGTTGAGCACCATCACCTTGACCGGCAGGTTGTACTGAACCGCCGTCGAACACTCCTGGATATTCATCAGGATTGACGCATCGCCGGAGATGCAGACGACGCGCGCATCCGGATGCGCACGCTGTACGCCGATCGCCGCCGGAAGGCCGTAGCCCATCGTGCCGAGCCCGCCGGACGTCATCCAGCGGTTGGGCTCATCGAAGTGGTAGAACTGCGCCGCCCACATCTGATGCTGGCCAACATCGGTCGTAACGTAGGTCTCTTCGTCCTTTGTTGCCTCGTACAGCCGCTCGACCGCGTACTGGGGCATGATCGCCTGGCCGGACTGGATGTACGAAAGCGACTTGCGTTCGCGCCATCCCTCGATGTCCTTCCACCAACCCTTCAGCGCTGCCTTGTCGACTTTCGGGGCCTGCGCGCGCCACTCATCGAGCATCGTTTCGAGCACGTAGGCGACATCGCCAATGATTGGGATATCGACGGCGACGTTCTTGTTGATCGATGACGGATCGATGTCGATGTGGATCTTCTTCGAATTCGGCGAGAAGGCATCGAGGCGTCCGGTGATGCGATCGTCAAAGCGCGCACCGACGCAGACCATGACGTCGCAATCGTGCATCGCGAGATTGGCTTCGTACGTGCCGTGCATCCCGAGCATGCCAAGCCACTGCTTGTCCGACGCGGGATACGCGCCGAGACCCATCAGCGTCGACGTGATCGGGAAGCCGGTCTGCCGGACGAACTGGCGAAGCAGCTCAGATGCCTTCGGTCCGGAGTTGATTACCCCGCCCCCGGTGTAGAAGACGGGCTTCTTCGCCTTGCCGAGCAGCGAGATCGCGGCTGCGATCGCGTTGGCGTCCCCCTTCAGGCGCGGCTTGTAGGTCTTGTGTTCGATGTTCGACGGGCCGACGTAGCTGCCGCTTGCGAACTGGACGTCTTTCGGCACGTCGATGACGACCGGACCTGGCCGGCCGGACCGCGCCACGTAGAACGCTTCATGCAAAACGCGGGCGAGATCGTTGACGTCTTTGACGAGGTAATTGTGCTTCGTGCACGACCGCGTGATGCCAACCGTGTCGCACTCCTGAAAAGCGTCTGAACCGATCAGATGCGTCGGAACCTGCCCGGTGATGCAGACGAGCGGGATTGAATCCATCAGCGCATCGGTAAGGCCGGTGACCGCGTTCGTTGCGCCCGGGCCTGACGTCACGAGGACAACGCCAACCTTTCCGGTCGAGCGCGCGTATCCCTCAGCCGAGTGCACCGCGCCGCCCTCCTGGCGCACGAGGATGTGCTTGACGGCCTCCTGCTGAAACAACTCGTCGTAGATCGGAAGGACCGCGCCGCCCGGATATCCGAAGACAGTATCAGCTCCCTGATCCGTCAGCGCCTGGACGACCATTTCAGCGCCCGACATCATCCGCGCCATTACAAAACTCCCGTGAAAAGCGAATGCGGTGGGTACGGCCCGGAACCTTACCCGTCAATGATCGCGAGCAGTTTTTGTAGATTTTCGGCGCCGTTTTCGGAATATTCTTTCATATCTATGCGCGTCCACGACTGCATATTCCGTCGCGCCCATGTTTCCTGTCTCTTGATGTAGTTCCGCGTCGCCTGCTGAGCGGTCGCGATGGCACTTTCAAGCGACACATCCTCGCCGTCGACGGCCGCCAGTTCACGCGCCCCCAGCGCACCCCAGATCGGCGCGGTTGACGGCACGTGGCGCGCGGTAAGCGCGCGCACCTCATCGCGCGCGTCGCCCGCGTGAACCATTTGCGAAAACCTTGCATCGGCGCGCGCGTAAAGCTCCGGTCGCGGCCACACAGCGAGCACACGGATCAACCGCCATCCTTCAAGCAAACCTTCGGTCGGCTCGTCCTGCCAAGCGGCAAGCGAACGGCCCGTGCTGTCGACGACTTCGAGCGCGCGAACGATGCGTTGCGGATCACTCGGGCGAAGACGCGCGGCCATGACGGCATCTCGCGCTTCGAGGATCGCATGAAGCTGCTCGGGCGTCTGCCACGCACGCTCCGTCCGCCAATGCGCGCGAACATCTTCGCGAATAGCAGGCACCGGCGCCAACCCGTCAGTCAGGGCTTTGAAGTAGAGCCCCGTCCCGCCAACGATGATCGGCAGGCGCTCGCGCGCGACATCGCCATCGTTCCCGCAGGCGCCATCTCCGCCCATCCCGAGCACGCGCGCGACATCGTCAACGAACGCGCCAACCGAGTATGCCGTCTCCGGCGATACATGACCGTAGAGACGATGCGGGATCTCATCCCGTTCGCGCCGGGTGGGCTGCGCGGTCAGCGTCGGCAGCGCATCGTAGACTTGCATGCTGTCGGCATTGACGATGACGGCCGGGCGCGCGCGGGCGAGATCGATCGCGAGGGCTGACTTGCCGCTCGCGGTCGGACCTGCAATGAGGACGGCGGTGCGCGGGCCTCGGCGGGGAGACATGGCCGACTTATCCTTCAGTTTCGTGGCCACGGTTCTGCCAGAGGCGGGCTGCGACCTCAAAGAGTGGCCCGGTGAAACGCTGAGCGTCGGCCACGCGATCTCCGCGACACTGGCGGCCCCGTCCATCGATCAGGCGAAATCCCGCATCGCCGAGGTCTGGCCCGGTTCGACGCGTGACGGCGTCGACGTCAACGGGCTGCCGGGACCTCTTCGCCGCAGACGCCTCCTCATCGCCGACATGGAATCGACGATCATCGAACAGGAGATGCTCGACGAACTTGCAGATTTCGTCGGCAAGCGCGCTGAGGTCGAAGCCATCACCGAGGCGGCCATGCGCGGCGAGCTCGACTTTGAGCAGGCGATCAACGAGCGCGTCGCACTGCTCGCGGGCCTCGACGCCGCTAAGCTCGACGACCTGATCGCAACGCGCATGACCTATAGCCCTGGCGCGCGCGCACTTGTGCAAACAATGAAGGCGAACGGCGCGACGTGCGCGCTTGTCTCCGGCGGCTTCACGCACTTCACGCAACGTGTCGCCGACGAACTCGGCTTCGATGAGCATCGCGCCAATACACTGGAGATCGAAGACGGCCGG
>JBCBXS010000307.1:0-3473 GCA_039816475.1 Pseudomonadota bacterium
CCGCACCGGCCTCGGTGTTGTCTCAGGCGGCGCACCCGTCACGACCCGATCGAGCGAAAGGCGCGCGAGCGCCTCGCGTGCGGCTTGCGTTTCAATCGCAGTTGGGTGGTGCTCGACGAGGTAGCGATAGAACTGGATCGCGTTCTGCGCGCGCCCGTCCGTTTCCGAACGCTGGGCGGCCGCCAGGATCTGCCCGGGCGTATAGCTGTTCGCCGATCCGTTGCCGTCCAGGGGCACGCCCAAACCTCGCACCTTCGATGACTTACGCGCTGACGCGTGACGCCCGGCATCTTCGCCGGTCCTGAGCCCGCGCCGTCGATCATCCGCAAACGTCGTTAAACTGACGATATGCTCGGGCTTAACGCAAGTGCGCCGGATCTTCGCCATCCGACGCAGGCAGCACGCGCCGCCCGGACCAAGCAGCAACCGCCGCGTACGTTTGCCCATCGTCGACGTCTGCGAGCATCCGCAAAGAGCCAATTGTCTGGCCGGCCGTGAAGTTCCGCTTGGTATCGGCGCGCGCGTGCTCGCTCGACCAGCGGACCGGTGCGAAGGGTGTCGTGATGCGCGGCGAACGTCTGAGCCCGACGAGCCAGTAGCCGCCGTCGGGCGCGGGACCGAGCACGCCATCGTGCCGGCCAAGCTCTGAGAACGCGTCAGCAATATCGGCACGTTGGACGCCTGGAATGTCGGTGCCGATAATCACAGTCCGGCCGGGCGGCAGGCCGCGCGCGACCGTCGTCAGTCTGTCTCCGAGATCGCCACTGCCCTGCGCGACGCGCGTCACGGCCGGGTCGAACATCGGCGTCTGGACCGCCGGGTCAGGCGCAACCGCGAGGACCGTCCGCCAGCGCGTATCAGCCGCGAGCCGTGCGACAACGGCGGCCGCCGTCGATCGATAAAAGCCGACCGCTGCGACACCGCCGACATCGGCTGCCAAACGCGTCTTCACGCGTCCGAGCACCGGCGCCTTGACCATGATGACGAGCCAGTTGCCCCGCGCGCACGGCATCGACCGTCCGCGAAACATCAGTTGCCGCGATCCAGGCATCGGCATGCGTTCTCCGAACAACGCGCGGGCCGAGCCCAACCGCAATCAGCCGTAAATGCGTTTGATGAAGCGATTTGGAACGCGAAGGTAGTACATCGCAAGGCATGCGATGTTGCGTCCGATCCGGCGGACGTAGCCATCGCGCTGATATCTTGCGGCACTCGTCACTGCGCGGCTGCGAAGAATGACCGGCTGGCCGCTGCCGAGCCTGCGGATGAAATCGACATCTTCCATCAGCGGCAGCGGGCGGAAGCCACCGCGGCTTTGATAAAGCCGGCGCGGGATAAGCAGCCCCTGATCGCCATAGGGCAACCGGAACAGTCCGCAGCGCAGCGAAACACCGCTCTCGATCAGTCGTGGCCAGAACCCGATATCGTCAAGTGCGAACCGGAATGCCGCCGCCGTTTCGCGTCGGGCGCCGGACTCACAGCGCTCCATGAAGGCTGCGACCTCGTCTTCCCAGCCTCGCTCCAAAACCGTATCGGCGTGCAGAAACAGCAACCAGTCGCCGCGGGCCCCCGCAGCACCAGCGGCAAGCTGCTGGCCACGCCCGCTGCCGGAATGAATCACCTTAGCGCCCGCATTGTCCGCGATTTTCAGGGTCCGGTCGCTGGAACCACCGTCCACGATCACGACATCGCGGACGACTCCGGCGACCACGCCCGGCACCAGCGCAGTCAGCGTGGCGGCCAGGCTCGTCTCGGCATCCAGCGTCGGGATTATGACTGTGATCATGGCGCTCTGTGCCCGCATCCGTCTGCGTATTGTATCCGGTCGATCAAATCCGTGTAATCCCGCGCTGCACAATAAGAAATAGTCTAATATTCTTGTTTTGTTCTCGCCTGCGCGCTAGATGTCGTCGAGGTGTGACAGCGTTTGACGGAGGGTGCCGATGCCCCGCGCGAGGGTCGCCGACGATGTAAGCAGCGCTCCCTTTCTGGAGGCGGACCGCCGGCGCGGGCGCGGCGCGCGGACCAATCGCGCTGGCCGCTACGAGGCGGAAACGCATGAGGCGTTCGACGACGGGTGGGAGAGCCTGCGCGATCTCGAAGGCTTCAAGACGACTGTTCAGGACGAGCAGGTCAAATCGATCATCGCGCGCAACGACAGCCCGGATCTCTCGTTCGATCGCTCGATTAACCCGTATCGGGGCTGCGAGCACGGCTGCATTTATTGTTACGCGCGCCCGACGCACGCCTACCTCGGACACTCGCCGGGCCTCGATTTCGAAACCAAGCTCTACGCGAAAAAGAACGCCGCTGAGCGTCTGCGCGACGAACTGGCAAAGCCCGGCTATCAGGCAGCCTCTCTCGCGCTTGGGGCCGTCACCGATCCTTACCAACCGATCGAGAAGCGCTACGAGATCACGCGCGAACTCCTCGAGGTTCTGGAAGACACAGGCCATCCGGTTGGCATCGTGACGAAGTCTCATCTCGTCACGCGCGACATCGACATTCTCTCGCGCATGGCAGCCAAGGGCCTCGCGAAAGTCGCGGTCTCGATCACCACGCTGGACCGTCGCATTGCCCGGCGTATGGAGCCAAGGGCCGCGACGCCGGAACGGCGGCTCGATGCGGTGCGAGCGCTCACTGAGGCCGGCATCCCGACGAGCGTTATGGTCGCCCCGGTGGTGCCGGGCCTGACCGACAACGAGATCGAGCAGATCCTCGCCGGCGCCAGCAAAGCGGGTGCGCGGTCGGCGGGGTATGTGCTCTTGCGCCTGCCGCTGGAGCTCAAAGAGCTCTTCCGCGAGTGGCTGGTCACGGACTTTCCCGACAGGGCCAACCGCGTGATCAACCTGCTGCAGGACATGCACGGCGGCGCGGATTACCGCTCGGACTTCGGCGTTCGGCAACGGGGCAGCGGGCCGTTCGCGCAGTTGATCTCACAGCGGTTTCGAAAAGCCCTCGAGCGCAACGGCATGACCGGCGCCCGGCTCGAGTTGCGGACAGATCTATTTCGCAAACCTGCGCGAAGGACAGAAGGCGGCACGCAGCTTAATCTGCTGTAGATCGCTTGTTCGGAGGGCTATGGAGCCAGCGGCACCGCAGGTCAGCTGCGGCCAACGCCCAGACCGTTCGAGACCGCGTCGAGCAGCCCATCTTCACCGGCGCGCTCGGCGATCGCCTCGGGCACGATCCAGACATCGTACGTCTTGGACGCGATGCCCCGGTCACAGACAAGCCGGCCGCCTCTGATCTTACAGGAGCGGTCGGCCCTTCCGCGTTGCACTTCGCGGCGGTCGTGGCGGAGGACCCGCAGATCGATCGGCTGCAGTTCCAGCGCCGCGTTCTGGGGCACCGGCACTTTACGAAACACGCAGAAGAGCGACCTGCGGCAGGCGCCAGCCCGCGCCCCGAGTGTGTTCACAGTGCCGAATGCCTTCCGTCGCGACATCTCACGAGCGGTGCGCGAGGCGCCG
>JBCBXS010000308.1:0-3463 GCA_039816475.1 Pseudomonadota bacterium
TTCGGCAGGTAATCCTCGTCGATGCGGCCGACGATCGTGTCCTGGGCGTGCACCAGCATCGCAAACAGGGCGGCATGCATTGCGAAATATTTCCGCGCCGCCGTCGTGTTCTCACCGGTCGCGTTCATCCGTCGTGCGAGTTGACGATCGATCAGCTTCGCGGATTCAAAGACGGCGACCAGCTTTACGAGGTCATTCGCGAGCACGCTGTCGAGGAGGAGATCGACCTGCGCCGCATCCAGCTTCAGGCCCGACTTGCGCAGTGCCTCGCGCACCTTCGCTTTGGTGTTCTCGATCTCCTGCCGGTTGAGATCGATCCGTTTTTCGGCCTCACGGATGCCGCTGTTGAGGCTCTCAACCGTGTCTGAAAGGACGCCGGGTAACAGACCGCCCTCAGGCGCGTCGAGCCGCTTCTCCTTCATCGAAACGATTTCGTCTTCGAGCTTTCGGATCGCGCGGCGGCGGCTCTCGATCGTCTTTTGATACTCGACAACGGGGACGTCAGTGACGATCGCAAGCGCGGCATCCAGCAGTTCGCGGACGCGCTGTTCGCGATCCTCTTTCGTCTCGCTCCAGATCGGGGGGACGAGGAAGTCATTCTTCGAAGGGAGCTTGCGGGCCTTGTTCCGCCCATCCGCCGCATCCTTCAAGACGCGATCGATCGCCTGCATCAGCCGTTTGGCTTGCTCGTAGGTCGGATCGCCGGCGCGCGGATCGTTGTCTTTCGTCTCGGCACGCGCGGTCCGTTCGCCGTCGGCCGAGGGGCCACCCTGCTTCTTCTGGCGTTCGATGAGATCGCCGATTGAGTCGGAGAACCGGTTCTGCGCGTGTGCGGTTGAAACGGATGCAAGCGCCAACCCGCCCGCAACAACAGAGACCGCGGCCACCATCGTGACCCGTCCAACGCTCAAAATCTGTTTGGGCATGCCCTCGCTCCTCACCCCGTAAAGAGGGGGTTTAAACGTGGCTTTTCAATGGGCAATTGCCGTGCCGATGGGGATAGACCGTGCGCCGAGAGAACGGGCGAAACGTCAAATCCAGCGCCGCGAGCGTTCGAAATAAGCCTCATATTCGTCGCCGAATCGTCGGCGCAGATGCGCTTCTTCCGGCAGAATGGCGAGCCAGGTGACGGCCGGCACGAAAACGGCAGCTGCGATGGCAAACCAGATGTTCTGGGTGATCTCCGCGGCGCCAAGCAGAACCATGGTGTCGGCAAGGTAAATGGGATTGCGGAACCGGCGGAAGGGGCCGTGCGTCACCAAGCGATCTGCGCCTTTGTGCGGCAGGATGTTGGTCCGCGCCCGGTACATCGTCCAACCGGCCCACGCCATCAGCAGAAGCCCTGCGATGCCGATGCTGCGGCCGATCAACTGGGCTGCGAAGTCGTTAACGCCGGGCCACGGCAAGGGCGCGACCTGGCCCAGCACGACCGACCCCGCGACAGCGCCGATCAACAAAAGTGGCGGCCACGGGATGCGTGACGGTGCGTCAGCTTCAGTTTTTGCGTCGGTCATGGTGTGTTTGTGGTCAGGTTCAAACGGCGCCGGGTGAAGAGAGCAGCAGATGATCCCCAATGCAGCCCCTACGTTCAACTTCGACCTCGACGATACGGCAAATCAACTGCGCGACAGCGTGCAGTCGTTTGCGTCAGACAATATCGCACCGCTCGCCGAGGAGATTGACCGCACCGACGAATTCCCGCGGCATCTGTGGCCGGCTATGGGCGAACTCGGCCTGCACGGGATTACGGTTGCGGAGGAAGATGGCGGGACGGGCCTCGGCTATCTCGACCACTGCATCGCGATGGAAGAGGTGAGCCGCGCATCTGCGTCCGTCGGGCTCTCTTATGGGGCGCACTCAAACCTCTGCATCAATCAGATCTCCCGCAACGGCAACGCTGACCAGAAGGGCCGGTATCTGCCGAAGCTGATGTCGGGCGAGCATGTCGGCGCGCTGGCGATGTCAGAACCCGGCGCCGGTTCCGATGTTGTCTCGATGAAGCTACGCGCTGACAAGAAGGGCGACCGCTATATCCTGAACGGCAGCAAGTTCTGGATCACGAATGGGCCGGGCGGCGATGTTCTCGTCGTCTACGCGAAAACCGATCCGGACGCGGGCCCGCGTGGCATTACCGCCTTCATCATCGAGAAGGACTTCGCGGGTTTCAGCGTCGCCCAGAAGCTCGACAAGCTCGGCATGCGCGGCTCGAACACCGGCGAACTCGTGTTCGAGAATTGCGAAGTGCCGGAAGAGAATGTGCTCGGCGAGGTTGGCCGCGGCGTGAACGTGCTCATGAGCGGGCTCGATTACGAGCGGGCCGTTCTCGCAGCAGGCCCCGTCGGCATTATGCAGGCGGCCCTCGACGTCGTGATGCCTTACATCCACGACCGCAAGCAGTTCGGAAAGTCGATCGGCGAATTCCAACTCGTCCAGGGCAAAGTCGCGGACATGTATGTCGCGCTGAATTCGACGCGCGCTTATGTGTATGCCGTCGCCAAAGCCTGCGACCGGGGCGAGACCACGCGTGAAGATGCAGCAGGCGCGATCCTGCTCGCAGCCGAGAAGGCCACCGCTGTGGCGCTCGATGCGATCCAGCTCCTCGGCGGTAACGGCTACATTAATGATTATCCGACCGGCCGGCTGCTGCGCGACGCGAAGCTCTACGAGATCGGCGCGGGGACATCGGAAATCCGCCGCATGCTCATCGGCCGGGAGCTGTTTTCAAAGTCAGGCTGACGCCGGCGCAAGCCCGTCTGGTTCAACTCTCTGCCTCATCCTTGCGGCGCGCGAGAAACGCCAGACGCTCGAGCAGATGCACGTCCTGCTCGTTCTTTAACAGCGCGCCATGCAGTGGCGGGATCAGCTTCCGCCGGTCGGTCTGGCGAAGGTCTTCGGCATCAATATCTTCGTTGACGAGCAGCTTGATCCAGTCGAGCAGTTCGGACGTCGACGGCTTCTTCTTGAGCCCCGGCGCCTCTCGAAGCTCATAGAAGATCCGAAGCGCTTCCTGGATGAGCCGGCCCTTCAGGTCCGGGAAATGCACGTCGACGATCGCCGACATCGTCTCGGCGTCGGGAAAGCGGATGTAATGAAAGAAGCAGCGGCGCAGAAACGCGTCAGGCAGCTCTTTCTCGTTGTTCGATGTGATGATGACGACGGGCCGCTGACGGGCTGAGACCATCTCGCCGGTCTCGTAGACGTGGAACTCCATCCGATCGAGTTCCTGCAGCAGGTCGTTTGGGAACTCGATGTCAGCTTTGTCGATCTCATCGATGAGCAGGACCGGCCGCGTTTCACGCGTAAACGCATCCCAAAGCTTGCCGCGCTTGATGTAGTTGGCGACCTCCTGGACTTTCGGGTCGCCGAGCTGGCTGTCGCGCAAGCGGCTGACAGCGTCGTACTCATAAAGGCCCTGCTGCGCCTTCGTGGTCGACTTGATGTGCCATTCGATCAGCTCGGCACC
>JBCBXS010000309.1:0-3436 GCA_039816475.1 Pseudomonadota bacterium
GTCCGGAAATTGTCGTGCTAGGACCTTGTCGAGACGCTCGCCGGCGAATGTGTCATCGACGACAAGACTGAGGTCCGGCGCGTCGTCATCGCCGGGCATCGCGCCATCCTGACCTTCGCGTCGTATTCGTTGAGGCTCTTTCTATGACATCCGACGCCCCATCGACGAGTCCCGGTGGCACGGCCACGCCAGGTTCGACTGCCAGCGCGGCGGAAGCTCAACGGGCCGACGCGCAAAAACGCGCGCGGCAGCTCTTCTGGCTGAAGGCGCTCGTGATCGGGCTCGGGGTTGCGATCGTGCTGATGATGATCGCGATCATCGTCCGGATGGTCATGATCGTCGCCGGAACCGACAGGGCGACGGTGCCAGCGGACACCGAGATCGAGTTGGCTGTTCCCGATGGAGAGATCAGCGGCATCGGCCTCTCGTCAGGCCGGATCGCGCTCCAGTTCGAAGGCTCCGATGGCAAGCGGATTGTCGTTTATGACATTGCCACCGGAGCCGCCGTCCGGCGGTTCAGAATGACGCGGGGATTGGCATCTGAACCGCCTCAGCCGCAACGTGAGGGACGTTCAACGGCTGAACCGAACGACTAAGTGGTATGAATTTGGGCCGCGCGCTGCGCAGGGCTCCATCATCAAGAGAGCGCAACGTCGTAGCGTAGGCTCCGCGCATGCGCCTTTCGCGCAATGATCGCGACGCGCCTCCTGTCGACATCCCACAGCACTGCGTCACTGCAGAGAAGCGGGACGCCGGGATCCGTTCCGAGCGCGTCGGCTGTCGGCTTGTCGGCGAGCTGGGCGTAGACGCTCTCGGTCGTGCGCTGCGGGATGACGTTGTAGTCGTCGACGAACAGCGAAAAGAGATTGAGCGGTGTGCGTTTGAGGTCCTCGAAGCCCGGGAACAGGTCAGACGGGACGACGGTCGTCTCAAGCACCGAATAGTTTCCGTCCCTGAAATAGTGCCGGGTCAGACGCACCACGCGATGCGACAGCTCATTCGGCCCGCCGATCCTGAGCCGCCGCATTTCGTCAACGGTCGCATCCCGCGGTTCGAGTTCCAGGTTGCGCACGATGCAGCCGTCAAAGCTTTGACGGTTGTCGCCCGATCGGAACCGGCACAGCCGTTCCATCTGTTGCGCCGCGAGATCGGTGACAAACGTGCCGCGGCCCTGCTTGCGGACGATCCAGCCGTCCGTCTCGAGCCCTTCCAGCGCCTTGCGCGCGGTGCCGACGCTCACACCGTACTCGCGCGCCAGATCCGCTTCGCTCGGGATCAACATTCCAGCGCGCCAATCGTCGTTCCGGATCCGGTCGCGAAGTTTGACGGTGAGCTGCGAGTAAAGAGGCCCTGCATACGTTCCATGCGGCCGAAGTGACTTTCCGTTGGCTTGCATCCCGAGAGTACCCTGTTGCGTGAGAACCGCCTGATCACCAATGCGATAATCATCGATCTCCAACGTATAAAACAACGAAATGTTGGAATATGCAATTTCCTACGACAAGAGGTTGTGGATAAACCGCAAATTGTATTTGAGCCTTGGAATCGGCGGCGGCGTCCGACGCAAGCCGACAGGCCGCAGTGGCCAGCCGCAAGTCGTCGCTTCGATTTTGACGAGAACGGAGCCGACCGGCCGCGGCCGGTTACGCGTGGTCGATCCACTCGGGCTTCAGGCGCGGCGAGATCTGCCGCGCGGACTTCCGCAACAGTCTCAGCGCCTGATGAATGCGACCTTGGCTCAGGTGGAGATGGACATCGGCGAGGAGGTTGTCGGCATCGCGGTCAACCGCCTCGGCGCGCGCGCGGCGCATCAGATCACGATAGATGAGATCGTCGGCAACGGTCGCGGCCGAGAAGGCCTCCGGCTCGGTCAACGTGCGCTGCAGGAGCGTCGCGAGACCGCTTATCGGATCGTCGTTCGCCCCAGCCGGCACGATCTGACTTTCGAGCAAGAGCCTGCCGGCGCCGCTGACGCTCAGGCGTACGCGCCGATCAGGTCGCACTTCGGCACCGTTGATGAAAATCGCGGCGCTCTCGTTCAGATGAAAGTGCGCGGCCATCCCGCTCTGCTCCGGTCACCGCCGGTTCCGCCGGCCTCACGGCGAGTATTGCGCAGGTGCGGTTTCAGGCAGGCCACTTTGGAGGACAGAGTTTGGCGCGGGCTCAGCCGCGGCTCAGGCGGGCGAGAGCGCGAAGAACAGGGCGACACCCACGCAGGCGGCAGCCGCCATGCCGATCCAAAAGCCCCACATGGTCTGACGGGAGGCGGTGATCTGTTCGCCATTGCGCGAGACGACGATTTCGAGGACGGGCGAGACTTGGGGAAGGCCGCGTTGCACCGGCGGCAATGTCAGCGCGGTAGAGGCGTCAGAGATTGAAGCCGGCAGAGCCTCTTCCGCGCGCGGTTCGGTGGCGGGCTCGACATCGAACGCGCTTCCCTGCTCCCCGTCCGGCACGCTGCCACCTTCCTCTTATTCGAGCCGTCGCAGACCGGCATACAGCCAGATGCAAACGCCTTTAACAGGGGAACAGTAATCGGTCGAAGCGGCGCGCGCGAGGCGGCGGCGCGGCGAATGCGCCGCCGACGGCCGGCAGCGTTAAATCAGGACCGGCGCTCGAGGTTAGATATGCGCGCGACGAGGCCTTTGAGGCTCACCTGATCTGAAGTGCCCGTGTCTCCTGCTTCGGCGGACGCGGTTGGCTGGGTCGGCGGCGCAGGAGGACCAGCTGGCAATTTCGGCGATGGAACGGAGGCCGGCGCCGGCGTCAGCGCTGCAGCGCCGTCGTTGCTCTTGCCGTTGCCGGTGGTACGAGCGTCCGGTGACGGCGTCGCGCCATTGCCGTTCGCAGTCTGCGACGGCGCAGGAGACGCCGCCGGTGCCGGGGTGTCCTTGAGTGACAGCTCTGGCGCTCGGGCCGTTGGTGCTGGCACAGCCGACCGCTCTTGCGAGCGTTCGCGTGTGCCGACCTCGCCAGAGCCCTCTGTGGCATCCGCCTGGACGATCGTCTCGCGGATGCGCTGCGTCAGACTGGATGAGCGCCGAGACTTCCGCGCCGGCTCCTGATCCGGGCGCGACGCCAGTTGCTGGGCTGCTGCCGGTGCCGAGCCGAGGCGTTTAAGCTCATCCATGAAATGGGCCGCCTGGCGGACGAGGCGTTCATTCGCAGCGGTCAGGTCCGAGCGAAGCCGCCCGATCGTCTTTTCCTGGTCGCCAGTCAGCGTCTCGAGCGAGGCAAGCCGCGCCCGGTCCGCCGTGATGCTGCGCGTGCGGGTCGCTTCATTGCTGCCCGCCGTTGGCGCCGTCGAATGCGCGTCCGTGAAGGCGGCAATCTCTGCCTTCAGGCCTTTGATCTCACGATCGCGATCCTCGATCTGGCCTTGCAGGCGTTTCAGGTCGGCGCGCAGTGCAAGCAGGTTTGGAGCGGCCGTGGTGTC
>JBCBXS010000030.1:0-14254 GCA_039816475.1 Pseudomonadota bacterium
GCGCGAACTGTACGCAGCCCTCGACTGCGCGGCGGTCGCCGCGATCCATCCGTTCTACACCGCATCGATCCGCGAGTTTGCCCGCGCCGGACGGCCCATCATCGGTTCAGCGCCGGTCGGCCATGACGGCACGGCGGACTGGCTCGCTGCGATCGGTGATGCCTGCGCCATCCCGGCCGAGCGCGTCGCGGAGGCTCAGAACGCGATCCTGCCCGCGATCAAAGGCGCACTCGCAGGCAGCCAGATCAAAGGACGCATCACTGTCTCAGGCTATGAAGGGTCGGAGTTGCTGGTCGCCCGCCTCCTGATCGAAAGCGGTGCCGAAGTCCCCTACGTCGGGACCGCCTGCCCGAAGACGGAGTGGTCGGCCGCCGACCTCGCGTGGCTCGAGGCCCGCGGCACCCACGTCAACTTCCGCGCATCGCTCGAAGACGACATCCAGGCGCTCGAAGCGCTCGCGCCGGACCTCGCAATCGGTACAACGCCGGTTGTCCAGAAGGCAAAGCAATCGGCAACACCTGCGCTCTACTTCACGAACCTTATCTCGGCGCGCCCGCTGATGGGCCCCGCGGGTGCCGGATCGCTCGCGCAGGTTGTCAACGGTGCAATCGCGAACGGTTCGCGGTTCGACACGATGAAGGCGTTCTTCGAGGCTGTCGGCGAAGGCCACGCTGCCGGCGTCTGGCAAGGCACACAGGAGCCGGTCCCGGAAGACCGGCCGAAGTTCAAGGCGAAGTTCGCACGGCAGCTCGAAAAGGCCAGACGTCAGGCCGAGGCGGTCGGCTCATGACGGCGCCCGAGCACATGACCGGTGCTTCATCCGAAGCCCAAAACGGGGCCGCCGCCGCTGGGCCGGCATCGCCGATGATCATCGATCTCGATCGGGCCGGTGGTTACTGGGGCGCCGTCTATGCGTTCACCGCCATCAAGGGCCTGCAAGTCGTCATAGACGGCCCCGTCGGCTGCGAGAACCTGCCCGTCACATCGGTGTTGCACTACACCGACGCGCTGCCGCCGCACGAACTGCCGATCGTCACGACCGGGCTCGGCGAAGAAGAGCTCGGCCGCGACGGCACCGAGGGCGCGATGAAGCGGGCCTGGGGCACGCTCGATCCCGAACTCCCAAGCGTCGTCGTCACCGGCTCGATCGCCGAGATGATCGGCGGTGGCGTCACGCCCGAAGGCACGACGATCAAGCGCTTCCTGCCGCGCACAATCGACGAAGACCAATGGCAGTGCGCCGACCGCGCGCTGAAGTGGCTCTGGACCGAGTTCGGCCCGAAAAAGGTGCCGCCGCCGCGCCCGCGAAAAGACAGCGAGGCCCCGCGCGTCAACATCATCGGCCCGATGTACGGATGCTTTAACATGGCATCCGATCTCGCCGAGATCCGCCGGCTGGTCGAAGGCATTGGCTGCGAGATCAACATGGTGCTGCCGCTTGGCTCGCATCTGGCTGACATCGGCCGCCTCGCGAACGCCGACGTCAACATCTGCATGTACCGCGAGTTCGGCCGCGCGCTCTGCGAACACATGGAGCGGCC
Organism: Pseudomonadota bacterium; assembly: GCA_039816475.1. Lineage (GTDB taxonomy): Bacteria > Pseudomonadota > Alphaproteobacteria > Rhizobiales > Hyphomicrobiaceae > JBCBWG01. The sequence continues at coordinate 1,542 of JBCBXS010000030.1, forward strand.
CTATCTGCAGGCCCCCATCGGGCTCTCGAGTACCACGGCGTTCCTCCGCGCGCTGGGCGAGCTGACGGGCACCGATCCCGAACCGTTCATCGCGCGCGAAAAGCACACGACGATCAAACCGCTCTGGGACCTCTGGCGCTCGGTGACGCAGGACTTCTTTGCAACCGCCAGCTTCGGGATCCATGCCGGCGAGACCTACGCTCGTGGCATCCGTCACTTCCTCGAAGAGGACATGGGTTTGCCGTGCGCGTTCGCCTTCGCCCGCGTGGCCGGCCGCAAACCGGACAATGACGCGGTTCGCAAGGCGATCCACGACAAGCGCCCGCTCGTCCTGTTCGGGTCCTACAACGAGCGCATGTATCAGGCGGAAGCCGCGCGTCTCGGCGGCGGGCATGGTCCGCAGGGCGCCTACATCCCGGCGTCGTTCCCGGGCGCTATCATCCGCCGCCACTCCGGCACGCCATTCATGGGCTATGCGGGGGCGACGTATCTCGTCCAGGAGGTTTGCAACAGCCTGTTCGATGCGCTGTTCCACATCCTGCCGCTGTCCGTCGATCTGGATGCGGCGGAGGCGACACCCGCACGGGCAGACGCCGCGATCGTTTGGGACGATGACGCAAAGGCCGCTCTCGATGCACAAGTCGAAGCAGCCCCGGTCCTGACGCGCATCTCCGTTGCAAAGTCTCTGCGCGACCGGGCCGAAGCGGCCGCGCGCCACGCCGGAAGCCGGACCGTAACGCGTGCCCATCTCGGCGGTCCGCCCGCGCCTGCAACCAGGTCTGCAAGCGCACCCATGCCGCAACCTTCGCGAGAGCCGGAGGTCACCCCGGCATGATCGCGCTCGCCCCGACACCAGACACACACGATCGCGGCCCGGAGCCGACGCGCAGTCCAACGACGCCCGACGCATCGGGCATCGCGGCAGCCGTCGCCCCAGTCAGCCGCGGCACATTCAGGAGAGGAGACGCAAATGAGTGACGTTGCGACGGAGCTTGGGTTCGCCGGTGAGGCGAGTGCCGGTCTCAGCAAACGGCGCCGCGCCGATCAACGTGCGTTCAATCGCATGACGACGATCGCGTTTGCCGGCTTCCTTCCACTCGCGCTGTTGGCGCGCCTGCTGCCGCCCCGCTGGCGGCCGTTCGCGTCGTCCGCCGAACCCAACCGATCCGTCATTTCCGATGCCCGCGCCGCGGCGCATCTGACGGTCGCGTTCGCGTTTATGCGCTGAACGCACCCACGGTCAGCCGGGCGACCGGCAGGCCCTCGCAGACGCGGTGACCGTCAAGCGGCCATCGCGGGTGCAGCCCCGCCGCGGGGGACCCAAGCGGTAATGGCCCCTCGGGGCACACTTCGGAGTGAAAACTGAAATGGCAGACAACAACCAGAGCTGGAAGTCCCTCTCGGGGCTGACGGATTCGGAAGCACAGGAGTTCCACTCCTACTTCACGACGTATCTGATCACGTTCACCGCCATCGCAATCGTCGCGCACGTGCTGACCTGGGCTTGGCGGCCCTGGTTCGCTTAAGCGCAACGCGTCTTTGGGGGTGCGGCCGCAGTCGTCTGGCTCGGGCGCACGTGACGATCTGACGAGAAGGATAGGAATCCTATGTATCCAATGACCTACAAGATGTGGATGCTTTACGATCCGCGTCGTTTCCTGATCGCGCTCTACACGTTCCTTGGCGTGTTGGCGCTTCTCATTCACTTCATCCTGCTGTCGACCGAGCGCTACAACTGGCTCGGTGGGGCATCAGCGCCGGCTGAAAGCTCGTCCATCGAGCGCGTCATCCCGGCTCCGATCAACAAGATCGGTTGATGAAGCCTGCCGCAGCGAAGCGCGGCGGGCCTTGCCGCGCCATCGCTGCACCTTGATCACGACCGGTCGCTCCGGAGCGCCTCTTTACCGAGGCAACACGAACGGAGCCGGCCGGCGTGATCAGCCGATCGCCGGACCTGCCCGCCGGCTCAAGCGCGAGGCTCTTGCAGACCTCCGCACTTGGGACCGCACAGCAGACCCGTCGATCACAGGCAAGTTTCGCATTGCCGTCGCGGCAGAGAGGAACGATCCATGGCCTTGCTCAACTTTGAAAAGAAATACCGTATCCGCGGTGGCACCCTGGTCGGCGGCGACCTGTTCGATTTCTGGATCGGACCGTTCTACATCGGCTTCTTCGGCGTCACGGCAGCCTTCTTCACCGTCCTTGGTACGCTCCTCATCTTCTGGGGCGCTGCAATGGGCGACACCTGGAATATCTGGAAGATCTCGATCAATCCGCCACCCGCGAAGTACGGGCTCGGGCTCGCGCCCGTTGCCGACGGCGGGCTCTGGCAGCTCATTACGATCTGCGCGCTCGGTGCGTTCGGGTCCTGGGGGCTAAGACAGGTCGAGATCAGCCGCAAACTCGGCATGGGCTATCATGTGCCGATCGCCTACTCGGTGGCAGTGTTCGCCTACGTGTCGCTCGTGATCATCCGTCCGGTCCTGATGGGCGCCTGGACGCACGGCTTCCCGTACGGGATCTTCACGCACCTCGAGTGGGTCTCCTACGTCGGCTACCAGTACGGCAACTTCCACTACAATCCGGCGCACATGGTGGCGATCACGTTCTTCTTCACCACGACGCTGGCGCTTGCGCTGCACGGCTCGCTCGTCCTTTCAGCGACGAACCCGGGCGGCGGCGAGGAAGTCAAAACGCCGGAGCATGAAGACACCTACTTTCGCGACACCATCGGTTACTCGATCGGCACGCTCGGCATTCACCGGCTCGGACTGTTCCTGGCTCTGAACGCCGGCTTCTGGAGTGCGGTCTGTATCGTCATCAGTGGCCCGATCTGGACTTCAAGCTGGATCGAGTGGTGGGACTTCAACTGGCTTGGCACCCCCTGGTGGTCGTTCTAGGGGCGGAGAGAAACCATGTCTGAATATCAAAACATCTTCACACAGGTACAGATCCGCGGCCCTGTCGAGCGTGGCGTGGTGGCGGACGGAGATGACTGGCCGCGCGGTCAGGGGGGAGGCTTTTCCTACCTTCTCGGGCTCATCGGCAACGCGCAGCTCGGCCCGGTTTATCTCGGGGTCTACGGCATCGCGTCGCTGATCTGCGGCTTCATCGCGATCGAGATCATCGGTCTCAACATGATGGCGCAGGTGAACTGGGACCCGATCCAGTTCGTGCGGCAGTTCAATTACCTGTCGCTGAAACCGCCGGCTGCGGAATACGGGCTTTCGATCCCGCCGCTAAATGAAGGTGGCTGGTGGCTCATGGCGGGGGCCTTCCTCACCGCCTCCATCCTGTTCTGGTGGGCGCGAACTTACATGCGGGCCATCCAGCTCGGCATGGGAACGCACGTCGCCTGGGCGTTCGCCTCCGCCATCTGGCTCTATCTGGTCCTCGGCTTCCTGCGGCCGATCTGGATGGGCGACTGGTCGGAAGCTGTCCCGTTCGGCATCTTTGAGCACCTGAACTGGACCAACAACTTCTCGATCCAGTACGGCAACCTCTTCTACAACCCGTTCCACGCGCTCTCGATCGTGTTCCTCTATGGCTCGGCACTGCTGTTTGCTATGCACGGGGCGACGATCCTCGCCGTCAGCCGCTATGGCGGAGACCGCGAGATCGACCAGATCGTCGACCGCGGAACGGCAAGTGAGCGGGCCGCACTGTTCTGGCGCTGGACCATGGGCTTCAACGCCTCGATGGAATCGATCCACCGCTGGGCCTGGTGGTTTGCAGTCCTGACGACGCTGACCGGCGGCATCGGGATCCTGCTCACCGGCACAGTTGTAGACAACTGGTACGACTGGGCGATCAAGCACGACTTCGCGCCCGAGGGTCAGTACGAGCCGGACTTCTAGGGTCTGGCTACAACTGCGGATCGACACTGGACCGCGCCCCGATCTCTCGTCTGGATCGGGGCGCGGTTCGTTCGCAAAACCGCGATGGTGAACGCCGTCGATGAGACGGGGCGCTCACAGGGAGCGGAAACATGTTGCATCGCAGCAGATGTGTTGGGCCCGTCGGGTTAAGCATCAACCGCAATGCGATGATGGGGTTGGCGTCGAAGACCGCCGTGCGAAGAGCGCTTCGCTCAGCTCGTGTTCATCGCGTGTGTGATTGAGTGCAAAGCGAAGGAGTGCGGGTGGAATTCAGAGCAGTGCGTTGAATTCCAACGAAAGTTGCAGTATCGCTCCGGCGTTGAACCAGCCCGGGCGTCTGCTCCGTACATTTGATGCGACGACCCGTCCGATGAAGCGCACGCGCCCGCCTCAATTGGGAACGATGTGTAGGTGACGGGGTTGGAAAATCGAGATGTCGTCGCTTCGGCGGCCGAGCTGTTCGAACTGGGAGGTTAGGTTTGAAACTCACGCTAAAAGCGGCCACTGCCGCTGTCTCTCTTCTTGCGATTTCCGGGAACGCTTTCGCTGAAGGCGATCCGGCAAAGGGCGAGAAGGTTTTTAGGAAGTGCACGGCCTGTCACATGGTCGGCGAGAAAGCCAAAAACCGTGTTGGTCCGGTGCTGACTGGCGTCGTCGGCCGCAAAGCCGGTACGGCGGAAGGCTATAAGTATTCGAAGCTCAACCAGGCCGCTGGCGAAGCGGGTCTTGAGTGGACGGAAGAAAACCTGATCGCCTATCTCCCCGACCCGTCGGGCTTCCTTAAGAAGTACCTCAAAGAGAACGATGCCGCTGACAAAGCGAAGGGTCGTTCCAAGATGGTCTACAAACTCAAGAAGGAAGACGAGCGCAAAGACGTCGTCGCCTACCTGAAGACGTTCTCGAAAGAGCCGGCGACGAACTAACCGGTCTCTTGTGCTCCTCGACGGTTTCACCGTTCGATCCAGCCCGCTGCCTCGAAAGAGTTAGCGGGCTTTTTTTTTGAAGCGCGCGTCACGACTGTGCCTCGTTCCGCCGCCGGCACCGAGAGAGCACTGCCGAGGCCGTATGTCGGTTCGTCTTTCAGCCGCGAACACAACGTTGGCCAATGACAGCACGCCACCAAGCCACTCCGCTATCCCAGCGACGCCTGGGACTCAAAACGGTTCGCTCCGGCGGCGCTGGTCGAATCGTTCGCCCAGGCGAGCAGCGGACGTACTGAACAGCAGTGCTTGGCCGCTTGCGGCTATCGCGCGTGATCGCCCAACAAAGCCACGGAGTCATCACGGCGAAGGCCGGGACCGAGAACGGTTTGCATCGGCGTCGTTGGTCGAAGCCTCACACAAGCGACCAGCGGACGTGCTGAACAGCAGTGCTTTGCCGCTGGCGGTTAGCGCGCGCGTGCGCCCAACAATGCCACCGCGTCGTTTCGGTGAAGGCCGGGACCGAGAACGTTTTGCATCGGCGTCGTTGGTCGAAGCTCCACACGCGCGAGGAGCGGACGCGCTGAACAGCAGTGCGTAGCTGCTGGCGATTAGCGCGCGCGATCGCCGAGCCACGCCACTCCGTTAATCCGGCACAGGACCGGGTTTGAACGTCTCCCCACCGCGGCGTGGGTCGTGGCGAACAGACCGCGTGCATTGAGCGTGCCCGGTCGTCGCGTCGACGGGTGTTGAACATCGCACCTCATTAACAAGCGTGTAGATGACCGGGCCGCAGCCTTAGCCCGGATGATGATTGAGGTCGGTCTCGGCTGCGGCGTGAATCTCGGCAACGCCAGGCCTCTTGCGCTTCCGCTCGCCCATCGCGCTCTCGCCCCTCCCACCCACGGAGGCGGTTGCCTTACCGGATGCGAAGCGATGCCCTCCGCACAGGAGGAGCGCCGCTATGCCGTTGTCCCGCGACCGCCCCTCCGTCGTCAGGACGAAACGCCCGCCGTCGGCAGCGCTCCGCGAGAAAATCTCAAAAAGTTTCGGAGGTGTAACCGTCGGAACAGAAGGCCTCGGCAGGCGGGCCTAGGGTCATCTCATCGGGGACGCGCTGAGCGCCCCACCCAACGAGAGACCCAAAGGAACGCTCAAATGACCAACTCAATCAAAACCGCAATCGCAGCCGTCGCACTGGCAGCCGGCCTCGCACTGTCAGGTGCTCAGGCGAACGCTGCAGGCATGAAGCTCGCAAGCCCGGTCGCAGCCCCTGCCGCCGACGCATCAGCCCAAACCAACGTCCACAAGGTCGGCAAGCGCCGTGGCTTCCGCTTCCACGTCCACATCGGTGGCCCGCGCTATCACCACGGCTACTACCACCGTCCTTACCGCTACCGCTACATCCCGCGCTACCGCGGCTGCGGTTGGATGAAGCGGAAGTGGCACCGCACCGGCCGGCACTACTGGAAGCGTCGTTACTACATCTGCCGCGGTTGGTGGTAAGCGGCGGCGGCTGGCGCGAACCTGCCCCCTCGGTCCCGCGCCGGCCCGACCCCACCCTGGCAGACACGAAGCCCGATCGACCCGGTCACCCCCCGCCGGGCCTCGATCGGGCCTTCGTTTGTCTGGAGCTTCGTTGGGCGCGTGGAAAAAGTATGCGCCGTCTTTGAACCCGATCCGGCGACACCACGACTGATCCTTTGAGCCGCCAAAGCGCGGCAGGCACGACCACACCAAAGGAGTTCGGTCATGACTGAGAATTCAAGACGCACTGTTCTGCGCACCGTCGGCCTCGGCGCATTGGCAATCGCTGGCGCCACCATGATGTCAGCCGGTTTGGCAACGGCGGAAGCAGCCGCGCCGAAGTGTAAAACGTCGGTTGGAAGCAGCAGCAAGTACACCTGCACGACGGACTTCAAGGCCCCGTCGAAGCCGGACTATACGGCGATCAGAACCGGGCCGAAGCGCTTCAAGGCAAAGCTGCCTCCGTGCCCGAAGATCCCGCGGGGCCCATGCAAGAAGCGCCGCTGATGTGATGTGAACAGATACAGTCCGTTGAGGCGGCGGTCGCAGCTCAGAGGCTGCAACGCCGCCTCAGCTCTTCGGCTCTTTCTTTGCAAAGTCTGCGGGCTTCAGAACGAGCGTATTGTAATCGCCGGTGCCGATCTTGAAGTCGAAGCCCGCGGTTGTCTTTGTGATGCGCTCTGCGAGTGCTCGCGCGTCCTTCGCATCGCCTGTGGCCGAAGCCGTAAGCGTGGCCCAAGCGCCTTCCTCATCGTCGGTGGTCTTGAAGGTGTGGAGTTCGAGTTTGACGCCGTCGGTGGTGGTGAAGGTGATGTTCGGCCCGTCAGCCGTCTCGGTCCCGGTTGCCTTGCGCACATCGATGAAGGTCAGCGGCGAGACCATGCCCGCAACGCGATTGATTTTGTTCGGGTCGACTTCGCCGCTGTCTGGCAACGCCGTCTTAAGCGCGAGCCCATCGGCCGCGCGCGCCAGTTTAAAGTCAGGCGCCGTCACCGTCGCAATGCGATCGCGTTTGATGTCGGTGAGCGTGGTGTCGAACCAGCCGGCGCGATCCGGCGGGACGGCAACGAAGCCGCGCACGAGATAACTCTGCGGATCATCAAAGCGCCGCACGTATTGGCCGCCGCGTAACCCCCCGACGCTGACTTCACGCGCGCCGAGCACGACATCGGCAACAGTGCGCCCTTCGGACGTAGACGCCGTGACGCGCGTGCCGGCACCGGCCTCCGCGTCCGGATCGGCAAGATTGAGATCGTCGTAGCGGTCAGCGTCAGCGGTCTTCTTTTCTTCGATGCGGAGGACGGCGAGGTTGGTCGTCAGACCCTGCGCCAGCGCGTCTTTGATGGGAAAGCCGCTCGCATCCACCATTCGGTCGCCGTGACGGACCAGGGTCGTCGTGCCATCGGTGCCGGTCACCGTCAGTTTGGCAATCGACTTTGACGCGTCGGCGAAACCGGGCAGCAGCGGTGTTCCGCGGTTGGCGATGGCATCAGACACATCGCCGTAGCGTGCCGATGTCACTGTGAGCGCGACTGCGATAGCGGTCAGGCCGGCGAGGATCGGGAGCGTTTTTCCGGGCATCAGATGTCCTCCGGACGACGGGTCGAAGCGCGGCGCTCTGGCGGGATTGTCGGGACCGGCTGGTTCGGCCGCCAGACGGCGAAGAGCAGTGCCAGCGCGCCGATAGCTGCGGGGACAATCGCGATGTTGGTCGCCGTCAGCCACGACTTCAGACTGTCGACTTCGCGGTTGAGCTCAAGCTGGACACCACGCAGCTCAGCGCGTGTCGCCAGAAGTTCGCCGCGAAACTGATCGACGGCGCGCATGGTCTCGTCGGAGACGGCCGCGCCGCTCGCAACTTGGTCGGTGGCAGAGAGTTTCTGGAGGCGCGCTTCCGTTTCGCGCAGCTTCTTCGTCAGCGCCTGCTGCTTCTTCTGGTACTGCGCTTCAGCGCGCTTCTCCAACGCCTCGATCCGCTCGAAGGGACGCCAGGAGACGCCGCGGCCACGCAGGTCTGCGAGCGCGACACCGCCCGCCATCTGCTCTATCGCGTTCAGGACGAACGCGCCGTTGCTCGCGAACGCATCGGCGAAGCTTTGGCCAAGCACCTGGCGCTGGCGGATCCAGTTCCGGTCCATGACCATGTCCGCATCGGCAACCAACAGGACGTTCGGGACTTTGGCCGCGGCCTTCAAATGCGCGCCGGAGAATTCCGATCCGGACGGCTTGCCGTCGGGGTAGGCCGATTTCAGCTCGCCGCCGAGACGGCCTGCGAGGACCAGAGGCCCGTCCGCTGGCTTTAGCTCAGCCGTCATGGTGGTCGGGTCGGTCGCGGGATTGCCAGCAAGGTCCGCCGGGAGTGTGCCGGCACGGATCGAGGTCGTCAGCAGCGGCGTGAGCTTTGTCGTCTCTGACGTGGCCTTCAGATGTCCGGGCGTGGTCATAACGATACTTTGCAACTGCGCGAAAATCGCATCGTCTTCCGCCATCCCGCCGCGGGTGACGGCAAGCCACGGCAGTGTCGTGACCGGCGTCGGCCGGCCCTGTATGTCGCGCACGGTGCGGATCGCGAACCCCGGATCGCCAACCGCGGTCTGCGGCGAATATGCGATACCCCAGGCTTTGAAGAGCTTTGCGAGGTCGGATCGCGGGTTCAGGGCGGGCGTACCTGGGCGGAGGCCCGGCTGGTTCTCGGCGAAGGGGTCGACGAACGCCATCATCGCGCCGCCCGAGAGCACCCACTGATCAAGCGTATAGAGCGTCCGCTCAGTCAACGTCTTCGGGTGGACGAGCAGGACAACCTTGGTCCCCTCCGGCAGCTTGTCGACATCGCCGCTCAGACGCTCGATTTGGAACAGCTCGCGAAGCTGACGAAGGATCTGCTGCTCCGGCACGCGCAGCATTGGGTTGCCGGCCATCCCGATCCCGTCGACGAGCGCGATCACCGGTTTCGCAGGCTGGCCGAGTTCGGCGATCAAGCGCGTGATGTCGTATTCGAGGAAGGCTTCACGGTCCGGGGAGAAGACCGGGATCTGCCCGCGTCCGTTTGTGGAGTTCGTCGCGGCAAGCCCGAAGAAGACTTCCGGTCCCCCCGTCGCGCGCAGGCGGTTAATGCCAAAGGCGACCGCGCGGTCTTCAGCATCCGAGAACGGCTCAGGATCGATCACTTCAAGCGTGATCCGGCCGTTGGCGAGATTGCGATAGGTCGCGAGCAACGACTGCACGCGGTTCGCATAGGCCGAGAGTTGCGGCGCTGACTGGACCAGCGACTTCGAGAGGAACAGCCGCAGATGCAGCGGCTCTTCAAGGTTGGCGAGCAGGTCTCGGGTGCCCTGCGACAGCGAATAGAGCCCGGTCTCCGTCAGGTCAGCGCGGGCCGAACGAAACGTGTTGTTGGTGAAGATATTCACCGCGAGAAACAGGACGATCGCGAGCACGATCGCGACCACGGCCTGGGCGCGTTTTGAGAGTGTCGTCTCGGTCATTGCGGCGCCCTCACTGCGCTTTCTTCAGATCGACAAGCTGGATGTTAATCCAGAGACAGAGCGCGATCATCGAAAGGAAGAACACGAGCGTCGGAGCTTCGATGACGCCGCGGCTCAAGCGATTGAAGTGCGAGATGAACGACAGCGACTGGACTGCGTCGATCACGAACTGCGGAGCCCAGCCGCGCACGCTCGCGAGCACCAGATCGAAGCCCGCCATGACGAGGAGGAACCCGATGATGCCGGCGACGATGAAGGCGATCACCTGGTTCTTCGTCAGCGCGGAAATGCAGGTTGCGAGCGCGAGGAACGCCCCGGCCATTAGCCAGCTTCCGACGTAGCTCGCGAGGATCACGCCGTTGTCGGGCGAACCGAGATAGTTGACGGTCCACCAGAGCGGCGTGGTGCAAAGAAGTGCGACGGCCGTGAACGCCCAGCCCGCGAGGAACTTGCCGATGACCAGTTCCCAGGTGCGGACCGGCAGCGTCATGAGCAATTCGATCGTCCCGGAGCGGCGCTCCTCGGCCCAGAGCCGCATTCCGAGTGCCGGCATCAGGATCAGGAACAGCCACGGGTGCCATGTGAAGAAACTCGCGAGGTCGGCCTGACCCCGGTTGAAGAAGCCGGCTGCAAAGAAGGTCAGCCCGGCTGCCAGCGCGAGAAACACGAACAGGAAGATCGCGGCCAACGGCGTCTTAAAGTAGGCGATGAACTCGCGTGAAATGACGAGGCCGATTGTGCGCAGGGATTGGGACATCGGTTGGGTTCGGGTTGTCTCAGGCAATGGGCTCGGAAGTGAGCGGAAGTTCAGAGGGAGGCGTCGGGGTGAGGTCAGCTAGCTCGGCGTGCGGTCCTGTGTGATCTCGCGGAACACATCGTCGAGCTGTGGGGCGGCTTCGGCGATCTCGGTGACGATCAAGCCGTCGCGCGCAAGTGTCGACGTGAAGTCAGCGGTCGAAATGCGACCCTGCCCGAGGCGCACGGCCAACTCGGCCTGGTCGGCGTTGTCCTCGACGAGTTGGATTTCGCTTCCGGGCAGATGCGGTGCGATCGTCTCGATGATGTTGTCGGCGGGCGCGCGTTTTGTGATGCGGACCCGAAGCTCCTGGCGCGCGCGACCGCGCTTGAGAAGCGCCTTAGGTGTCTCGTCGGCGACGACGCGGCCGCGGGCGATGATGACGGCGCGCGTACAGATCGCCTCGACTTCCTCGAGAATGTGCGTTGAGACGATAATCGCCTTGTCTGGGGCGATCTCTGAGATTAGCGCGCGCATCTCATGCTTCTGGTTCGGATCGAGACCGTCCGTCGGCTCGTCAAGGATCAGCACATCCGGGTCGTGCACCAGCGCCTGCGCGATGCCGACGCGCCGCTTGAAGCCCTTCGAGAGCGCATCGATCGGCTTGTTCCAGACGTCGCTCAAATGCACGCGGGCGACCATCTCGGCGAGGCGGTCGTTCAGCTTGGGCCCTGAAAGCCCGCGCATCCGTGCGACGAACGTCATGAAGCCCGCGACCGTCATGTCGCCGTAGGCCGGTGCGCCTTCGGGCAGATAACCCAAGTGGCGTTGGGCTTCGATCTTGCTGTCGGCAACATCGTGATCGCAGATGCGCGCGCGCCCAGCGTTTGGCTCCAGAAAGCCTGCGATCATGCGCATCGTCGTCGACTTGCCAGCGCCGTTCGGGCCGAGGAAGCCGACGACCTCGCCGCGCGCGACAGCAAGCGAGACATGATCGACGGCGATCTGATCGCCGAAGGATTTCGTCAGCCCATCGGCTTCGATCAGCGTCATGTGCGCACGCTCCGTCGGGTGGCCTGAATGGAGACGACCGCAGGGTGCACCTAACACCGCCCCGGTCGGACGTTCGGGTGTCGCAGGGCGGCGGTGAAGTCAAGACCGCGGCGTCACGCTCGCTTAAGCGTCGCGGGTCAAGCGGCCAGTGCCGATGTCACCGGGCGCGTGCAATCGTCCGGCGGGCGGCGGCCACGATCGGGTAATCGACAAATTGTCCGTCAATCTGGATTGACGCGCGGCCCTGCGCCTCCGCCTCATCGAAAGCGGCGATGATCCGCCGGGCGTTGGCGAGTTCGGCGTTTTCCGGGCGGAACACGTCATGGGCTGGGCCGATCTGTTTCGGGTGAATACAGAGCTTTCCCTGGAAGCCCAGATCGCGAATGCGGGCGACGGACGCCCGGAAGCCGTCCTCGTCGTCGAGGCGTGCGTAGACGCTGTCGATCGGCGGCTCGCGTTCGGCCATCCGTGAGGCGACGACGACTTCGGCGCGGGCATGGGCGAGTTCGGCTTCATCCCGCGACCATGTCATGCCGCAGTCGACGGTGTAGTCGCCGGCGCCGAACGAGAGGCGCTTCACACGGGCTGGCAGATGGCGCGCAAAGGCTCTGAGCGCCGCGATACCCTTCGCGGTTTCGACAATCGGCATGAGATCGATGCTGCCGGGTGGACACCCTCGGTCCCGCTCGAGGTTTCCGATGACCCAATCGACTGCGATTGCATCGGCAGCGCTCTCGATCTTCGGGAGGACGATCCCGGCGAGGCCCGACCGGCAGACCGCCATCAGGTCCGCGAAGGCCGCGTCAGTGTCCCGCGCGTTGATCCGGACATAGATCGGGCAGTCGTGCGCCGCCCCGAGCGCGGTCGCCACCTTCTCGCGCGCTGCAGACTTGTTCGCGGTCGCAACAGCATCTTCAAGATCGAGGACCGCCGCGTCCGCACCGGCCCGTGAGACCTTCGCGGTGAGATCCTCCCGGTCGCCCGGTGCGAAAAGGAATGTCCGGAAGCTCGCCACGCGCCGATCCTTAAATTCGGTTTGTCGGTGTCAGTGATCGGCTATGATCCGGCCACGAGGCAACCCTGCCTCGCCCGACGCCGCTGCCGAGAGTGACCC
>JBCBXS010000310.1:0-3430 GCA_039816475.1 Pseudomonadota bacterium
ATCTGTCTGCGCCTATCGTTGTTCGAGCGTGTGATGCAACGGGATGCGCCCGGGACCTGATGGATTTTCCGAGACCGGGTCCTGCACACAATAGAGAGATCCAAGCCTGTTTGCCGGGACGCCGGTCCGGCGCGTCGCGTTGGGCCCCGGCTTTGGAGCCGAACGGCGAAATGATAGCGTGGTTAGGCCGTCCGTTCGTCGGCGCCACGAGATCGAGGTTCCCGTCGCCTTGCGGCTCACGCATTTCAAACTCTGCCCGTTCTCGCGCAGCATACGCCTCGCGCTCGGCGAATTCGGCTTCCGGCCGACGTTCGAGGACGTCCAGCCCTGGGCGCTCAACAGGTCGTTCCTGACGAAGAACCCAGCCGGCATCCTGCCGGTGCTGGAAACTGAGTCAGGCCGCGTTCTGATCGGCGCTTACGCGACCGCCGAATTTTTCGATGACGTGATGACGGTTCGGGAGAGCCCGCGTCCTGAAACCGGTGACGCGGACGCACGCGATGTCACGGCGCTCGAAGACTGGATCGGCGTCGCGCCGGAGGCGATGGGATCAGCAGCGACGGCAACCGAGCCTGTTCCGCTGTTTCCAGGCGATGCCGACGACCGCGCCGAAGTCCGGCGGCTGGTCGACTGGTTTCATCTGAAGTTCGATCGCGAGGTGACGCAGGAGTTCCTGATTGAGCGCGTACAGCCGATCCTCAATCGCGCGACGGCCCGCTCGCCCGACGCGGGTCTGTTAAGAGCGGCGCGCGCCAACCTCCGCTATCATCTGAGCTATATCGGCTTCCTCGCCGACCAACGCCGATGGCTCGCCGGCGACACCTTGAGCTACGCCGATCTCGCCGCCGCCGCCCATCTGTCGGTTGCTGACTACCTGGGCGAGATCGACTGGGAGGACGCGCCGTTCGCACAGGCTTGGTATCAGCGCGTAAAATCGCGGCTGTCGTTTCGCAGCCTGCTCGAGGATCGCGTCCCAGGCCTCGCGCCGCCCGGGCATTATGCCGAGCTCGACTTCTGATCATGTCTGGTAGCGCCGCTAGAGAAACCAACAAGCCATCGCGGGAAGAGCGGATCAAGGTCGCGGCGCGGGACTGCGGTTTTGTCGATTGCGGCATCATGGATGTTGGCGATCTGGGAGCGGCCTCAGACGAGTTCCGCGCGTTTCTCGACGCGGGCTTCCATGGCGAGATGACGTGGCTTGCGGAAACAGCCGATCGGCGGGCTCAACCGACGGCGCTCTGGTCTGGCGCGCGGTCAGCGATTGTCGTCGCGCAGTCCTACGCGCCAGATGTCGATCCGATGACGCGGATCGCCGAACGCGGGCGTGGCGTCATCTCGGCCTACGCAAAGCGACGCGATTATCACAACGTGCTCAAGGGCCGGCTGAAGCATCTGGCGCAACAGGTCGTGAAGCTCTGCGACGCTGACGTGAAGGTCTTTGTCGACACCGCGCCGCTTCTTGAGAAACCGATCGCCGCCCGTGCCGGTCTCGGCTGGCAGGGCAAGCAGACCGTGCTCATCTCGCACGAGTTCGGCGCGTGGTTGCTGCTCGGCGTGATCTTGACCAACGCGGACCTCAAACCGGACACGGCCGGTACCGAGAGCTGCGGGACGTGTACGCGCTGCATCGACGTCTGCCCGACGGACGCGTTGCCAGCGCCCTTCCGCATTGATGCCCGCAAGTGTCTCGCCTACCTCACGATCGAGCACGCCGGGCCAATCGACGAAGCGTATCGCAAGCCAATGGGCAATCGTGTGTTCGGCTGCGATGACTGCCTTGCCGTTTGCCCGTGGAACAAGTTTGCAGAGGCTGCAAACGACACGCGCATGGCCGTCCGGGGCGACGTTGACGATCCGCCGCTACGAGAGCTGTTGCAGTTGGACGATGCTGCGTTCCGCGCGAAGTTTGCAGGAACGCCGGTCAAGCGTACGGGGCACGCGTGCTTCCTCCGCAATGTTCTGATTGCAGCGGGCAACGCGGGCGATCCGGAGCTGGCCCCGCTCATCGAGCAGCACCTCAGCCATGACGATCCGCGTGTGCGCGGCATGGCGGTCTGGGCCGTCGACGCGCTCGCGGTGGATGCCGTTGTCGACAAACGCGCTTCGATTGCGGCGAAGCTCGACGCAGTTGCGCGGGACGAAACGGACAGTCATGTCCGCGAGGAACTCGCTGCTGCGCGCAGCCGTCTCGGCGTGCGTGAACGAACCCCATCCGGAGGCGATGTCTCGTGAAGGTCTTCTGTCTTGGCGCCGGTTACAGCGCGCGCGCCGCAGCCCAACGCGTGCTCGCCGCGGGCGGCGAAGTGACCGGCACATCGCGCAGTGAAGACGGTTGCGCGCGGCTCCGTACCGAAGGGCTGAGCGCGGTCCGCTTTGAAGGCGGTGCCCCAGACGATGCCATGGCCGCAGCGCTTGAAGCTGCCACGCATGTGCTCGTTTCAATCGCGCCCGAGCCCGACCCGCAGATCGGCGACACCTTCCTCGATGATGTGCGCGCGCTGATCGCAAGGCGGTCGTTGAAGCCTGAACTCGTGACCTATCTGTCGACCGTCGGCGTCTACGGGGATCACGACGGCGCCTGGGTCGACGAGGACACCGAATGCCGTCCGGTCTCGGCACGCAGCAAGGCACGCCGGATCGCGGAAGACGCCTGGCTGGAGTGGGCGCGTGCTGCCGACATCCGCTGCCACGTGTATCGCCTCTCGGGCATCTACGGTCCGGGCCGCAGTCCGGTAAGCCGTCTCAAGGCCGGCAAGTCACGCCGCATCGTCAAGCCCGGCCAGGTGTTCAATCGAATTCACGTCGAGGACATTGCGAGCGCGGTGATGGCCGGGTTCGGCGGCCGAGGGCGGTTTGCGATCTACAACGTGACCGATGATCTTCCCGCGCCACCGCAGGATGTCATCGCATTCGCCGCCGAGCAGCTGGGGATGCCCGTCCCGCCCGCAGTCGACTTTGAGACGGCCGATCTGACGCCGATGGCGCGCAGTTTCTACGGCGAGAACAAGCGCGTCTCGAACGCGCGCATGCGGGACAACCTCGGCGTCGCGCTCGCGTTTCCGACCTACCGAGAAGGCATCGGCGCACTCGCGGCGAAGTCGTGATCCCGCCACGTTCAGATCGCATACAGCTTTGACGGCATAGGGAGTTGGTTTCGGTGGCGCCGTTGCGGTGGCGCCCGGCAAGAGGGCTCGAAGTCATGCGGCTGCACGTCGTCCAACGCTCCATTGTCCTTGCAGCGGCTGCGGCCGCACCGCTGGTTCTCGCGGGCACGGCTTCGGTCTCAGCCAACGACGAAGCGTTGACGCTGGCTGACCGCTTTGCGGCCCCCTCCGCCGACGCGCCCACACCTGAGACGACGCCGAGACGCAGCCGCGTTCGCGCGCTCGTCGGCGTGAAGCAACCGTCCGATCTTGCAGAGCCGCCGACG
>JBCBXS010000311.1:0-3428 GCA_039816475.1 Pseudomonadota bacterium
TCAGGATGTGTCGTCGGGTGATCAAGCTTTGGGTTTCGCTGTCTGAGCGGGGCTGGTGAAAAATAAGGGCACTGAGTGCCGGGCGCTGAATTAGTCCGCGCCGCTCTCGTCGTCACTGTCGAAGAGCGTTTCCTGCGCAGCAGCACTCGACTTCGCGCCCGGCCCGCCGGCAAGCCTCAGATGCCGATATGCTTTCATTGTCACAATCCGGCCGCGCGGCGTTCGCCCGACGAAGCCCTGCTGCAACAGATAGGGTTCGACGATCTCCTCAATCGCATCACGCGGCTCGGAAAGTGCCGCCGAAATCGTCTCGATGCCGACGGGGCCGCCGTCATAGTCCCGCGCGATGCACATCAGATAGCGGTGATCGAGCGCGTCGAGCCCTGCGCTGTCGACCTCGAGCATGCGCAACGCACGATCGGCGACATCGGCCGTGATCGCGCTCGCCTGCTCAACTGCTGCGAAGTCGCGCACACGCCGCAACAGACGGCCTGCCACCCGCGGTGTTCCACGCGCACGCTTTGCGATCTCGCGCGCTCCGTCGTCCTGCATCGGCGCGCCGAGCACGCGGGCCCCGCGCGTCACCACATGCTGCAGTTCATCGACCGTGTAGAAATTGAGCCGGATCGGAATGCCGAAACGATCCCGCAGCGGTGTCGTCAGCAGGCCCGCGCGTGTCGTCGCCGCAACCAGCGTGAACTTCGCCAGATCAATCCGCACCGAACGCGCCGCAGGCCCCTCGCCGATAATCAGATCGAGCTGATAGTCCTCCATGGCCGGATAGAGGATTTCCTCGATCGCCGGGTTCAGCCGGTGGATCTCGTCAATAAAGAGGACATCACGGTCTTCGAGGTTCGTGAGCAGGGCTGCAAGGTCGCCGGCCTTGGATATGACGGGGCCCGAGGTGGCGCGAAACCCGACGCCCAGCTCCTTGGCCATGATCTGGGCGAGCGTTGTCTTGCCGAGCCCAGGCGGGCCCGCGAACAGCACATGGTCGAGCGCGTCGCCCCGCTTCTTCGCCGCTTCAATAAAAATTCGGAGGTTGGCGCGCGCCTGTTCCTGACCGGTGAAATCATCGAGCGACTGCGGCCGCAGTGACGCGTCCGCGCCGTCGGTCTCGGCACGTTCCGGCGATATGAGGCGGTCTTCCCCGTCCATGGCCAAGGGTCGTGCGGCCGTTCGCGGGCCCGGTCAAGGTTGCAGATGGGCGGTGGCGTCGATTGCCGGCGCGGCTCGTCAGATGCGCCGAAGGATGCCGCCGCTGATAAGCACCTGGCGGACCAGGATCGCAACGAGCCCGGCGGCAAACGCCATGATGGGCATCAGCCCGTTGTCCGGGATCGGGATCATGAACACCGAAATCGCGAAGGCGATCACGCCGCAGATGCCGGCTGCAATCGGGCCGGCCGTACCTGTGAACAGAATAAGCGGCAGCAAGCCGATACCCGTCAGCGTTGCCGGGACGGCCGACCAGACGAATGCTGCCACAGACAACGGCGCGATCTGGCGGAACACTTCGCCGAGCCCAAGCCCCGCATATGGCGCCGGGGCAAACCCGCCGACGCTTGCGATCATAAGCAGTCCGCCCGCCGCAACTGCTCCGAAGAACGGACCAACGAGCGTATAGAACAGGAACGCCCAGATGCCCCGCTGTGCGTTCGAAGCCCCCGTTGCCGGTCTCGCCTCGCTCATGGGTGCCTGGTCCATATCTAACCTCCGCTGCTCGTCGGAGTGTTTCAGATTCGCTTAAAGCCCGGCAGCGGCCGCCCGCTTCTTTGCCTGCACCGCGTTTTCCAGCGACTGCAAGAACTGCGACCGGTCTTTCGCGGTGAACGCGGCATTGAACTGACCGCCCGAGTTGGTCTCTCGCAGGTGTTGCTTCAGCTCGCGCATCGCGAGCGCCATGCCGATACTGGTCTGGTCGAACGGCTTGCCAGTGTTGCCGATGGCCGCGGCCCCCGCGCTCAAGGCGCGGCTTGCAAGCGGGATGTCCTGGGTGACGACGATATCCGTCGGGCCGGCGCGTTCCGCGATCCAGTCGTCGGCGACATCCGGGCCCTCATCGACGATGACGCGGCTAATAAGCGGACCCTCCGGCAGGCGCATGTAAGCGTTCGAGACAAACACAATCGGCAGGCCGTGGCGTTCTGCAACGCGGATTGCCTCTGCTTTCACGGGGCACGCGTCGGCATCGACATAAATCGTGATGGATGGCCGGTCCGCCAATTTCGCCTCCTACACCAACAGACGACTGGATTTCAGCGACAGCCGTGCGATGAACGGACAACGCAGACTGAGGGGCCTATCGCACATGCTGAGTTTCACCGCGTCATTGATCACCGCGCTCTGCGCCGCCTGTAGCCCACTGCTGGAGCCCAACTCGGCTGCGCCCAGCTTGGACGTCACTCCAGGCGATGTCGTCATCGCACCGGCGATTGCCAATCCGGGCGGCCTGCCGATCATCCGCGCGCCAGCGCTGCCGGGCGAAGCGCGCATCATCAAGGTGGTCACGCGCCGCCAGGCCCGTCGCGCCTGCCGTTCGCGCTACGGCCGGCGGTTCATCCGCGTCCGACGGGTGCGCGGCCGGTTTCAGTGCATCTACGCGCGGAACCGTGCGCAGTCTCGGGCGGAATGCCGCCGTCGCTACGGTAACCGCTTCATCCGGTTGCGCCGCCGCGGCAAGCGTTTCCTGTGCGTCTACCGGCGCACACCCGGCCAGATCCGCGCACTTGCAAACCGTCGCTGCCGCGCTCGGTTTGGAAACCGCCTGATCAATGTGCGGGTCAGAGGTAGCCGGTACACCTGCGTATTCCAACGTGCCGGTGGTGGCGCCCCGGCGACGGTCGATGAGCAAGTCGAGGAATAGCGGCGCGAGAGTGGATGAGCGGTGGGTCGTGCTGAGTCTGTCGTGAGCAGCGGCCCGAGGCGCCAGCGCCCCACACTCCCATCGAAGGCCCACCTGCCCCTCCCCCTGACCCCCTCCCCGTAAGTACGGGGAGAGAGAGAGCCTGGCGGGACCGTTTGAGGTCGCTGCGATTACATCCCGGGCGCTGTTACCGTTCTGGAGTTCGACACGTGTCATCCAGGCCGGAGCGCGTCAACGCGGAGCGCCGGGACCCATGGCGACGGGGTCCGGTCACCTGCGGCGGCTTCTTTCGTGGGTCCCGGGTCGGCGCTCGGGCCCTGCCCTCACTTGCCCGGGATAATGTCGAAGGTCGTCGCTCGCGATCCCACTCTGTCATCCCGGCCGTCGCGCGTCAGCGCGAAGAGCCGGGAGCCAGGGCGGCGGAGTACGGTCGCCTACGGCGGCTTTTCTCGTGGGTCCCGGGTCGGCGTTCGGGCTTCGCCCTTACTTGCCCGGGATGACTTAGAAGGCCGTCGCTTGCCCGTGCTTCCAGAGTGAGAGCCGAAAGCAAGGAGGGCCGTAT
>JBCBXS010000312.1:0-3411 GCA_039816475.1 Pseudomonadota bacterium
ATCGTCGTGCTGACCCATCCGACGACCGGCGGCGTAACGGCAAGCTATGCGATGCTGGGCGACGTGCACATCGCCGAGCCGCCGCGCACGATGGTGGATCTCGCCGCGCTCGCGCGCCGACATGAACGGGCCAAGCACGAGCACATACGTATCGCGGTTGCCCCGGTCGTGTTCCTTCGCAGCAAGCACCTGACGCATCATGTCGCCGCCATCGCCCCCGCCGCCCGCGGTGACGAGAATGTACGGTGCCTTCGGCAAACGCGGCGGCGGGACCGTGCGATGTTTCGGCGCCGTGCGCGCGAGAAAGCCAACATGCTGGACGCGCGACCGGATATCGGCGGAAAGGGGCACCCCTTCAAGCGGGTCCCAGAAGTCCTTCGGCCCATAAATCCAGATGCGCGAGAAATAATCACGGACCCAGTCGGCTGCTTCGTTGCGCGCCCACTCGGCCTGGACCACTTCCGGTTCGTCCAGGACTTCGCGGAGACCGAGCACGATCTCGCAGCCCGCGTCAGCGAGCTTCGGCAGCGTTGGGTCGAGCTCACCGCGGAGGCCGCGTGGCTCCTTGTCGACGATAAACACGTCCGGTCGGAAGTTTGTCGCCGCGCTTTCGATCACGCTGCGGCGCATCGCGAGAGTGTCGCCAAGGTCGATGTGGTCCGACAGCGACGTATATTCGCCGTTGTAGAGTTTGATGACGCTCGGGATCTTGATGAAGTCCACCCGCGCGCGGAATTCGAACGCGCCGGCAATCGACGAGCCGGAGATGATCAGGACGCTCAGACCCTTGTGCTGCTCGACCAGCGCATGGGCGATCGCGCGTGTCCGCCGCAAGTGTCCGAGGCCGAATGTGTCATGGGAATACATGAGCACGCGGATGCGGCTGTCGCTCGGGTCGGAGCCTCGCCCTGCAGTTTGCGCCAAGGTCTGCGCCCCAGTCTGCGCCATGCCCGGTCCCGCCTCAGTGTCCCATCCGGATGCCCCGTCGAACCACCGGTCCGCCACGGTCAGGCCTGTCCGATCGTTGCGCAGCGCTCTGTGCGATTGCACACACGCCTACTTGTAGGGGTCAGCGGCATCGCGCAAGCCGTCTCCGAGGAAGTTGAACGCAAGGACTACGAAGATCACAGGAACGACAGGAAGCATCAGCCACGGGTAAAGCGCGACGACGTTGATGTTTTGGGCGTCCTGCAGAAGAACGCCCCAGCTTGTAATTGGTGCCCTGAGCCCCAGTCCGAGGAAGGAGAGCGCAGTCTCGCCCAAGATCATGCTCGGGATGGAAAGTGACGCGGCTGCAATGAGATGGCTCGTGAAGCCCGGCACCAGATGACGCCCGATGATGCGACCAGAGCTTGCCCCCATCAGCTGAGCTGCGAGCACGTAATCTTCTTCTCTGAGTGAGAAGAGCTTCGATCGGACGGCACGCGCAAGCCCGGTCCAGTCGATCAGCCCCAGAATGATCGTGATGAAAAAATAGACAGCCAGTGGCGACCACGTCACCGGCACGATCGCGGCGATCGAAAGCCATAGCGGGATCGACGGGATCGACTGCAGCACCTCGATGATGCGCTGGACCACCATATCGACCCGTCCGCCGAAATAGCCGGCGAGGCCGCCGAAGAAGATGCCGAGCACGATCGCGACGCTGACGCCGATGAGCCCGATCGTCATGGATATCCGCGCGCCGTGGATGATGCGCGAGAGGACATCGCGACCAAGCCGGTCTGAGCCAAGCAGAAACGTCGGTTCACCCTCGGCCGGACACATCACATGGAAACGGGTCTCGACGAGCCCCCAGAAGCGGTAGCGATCCCCCTGGCAGAAGAAGCGCAAGCGCTGGATCTTGTCGGTGTTGACCGTGTACTCGCGTTTCAGGTTCTCCATGTTGAGGCGGTAGTCGTATCCGTAGACGAACGGGCCGACGAAGCTGCCGTTGGCGTCGAACAGCCGGATGGACTGCGGCGGCGCATAGATGTGATCGATGTGCCGCGTCGACGGATTGTACGGCGCGATGGGGCCCGCGAAGATCACGCAGAAGTAGACGAACGCGAGGAATAGCGCGGAGACGACCGCGATCCGGTGGCGTTTGAATTTCCACCACATCAACTGCCACTGCGACGCGAGATAGACCCGCTCCTGCGCCGGTGTCAGCTCCTCGATCGTCATGGGGTCGAAGGGCGCCGAGTTGACATAGTGGTCAAGCGGCCGGTTCGGCGGTGGAAGCGGTCCGGGCTTCATTTCGTCCGACCTCCGGCGAGGCGGATTCGCGGATCGAGGATGGCGAGGAGGATGTCGGAGATCAGGACCCCGATGACAGTCAGGAAGGCAAGGAACATCAGGAACGACCCGGCAAGGTACATGTCCTGAGACTGCAGTGCTGAAATGAGCAGCGGCCCGGTCGTCTCAAGTGAGAGGACGATGGCCACGATCTCGGCGCCGGAGACAATCTGCGGAAGAATGCCGCCGATATCGGCGATGAAGAAGTTCAGCGCCATGCGCAGCGGGTACTTGGTGACCGCCTTGGTCCGCGGCAGGCCCTTCGCGCGCGCAGTCCTGAAGTACTGCTTTTGCAGCTCATCGAGCAGGTTTGCGCGCAGCGTCCGGATCATGCCGGCCGTACCGGAGGTGCCGATGACGACAACGGGGATCCAGATGTGTTCAAGGATCGAGAGGAACTTGTCCCAGCTCATCGGCTGGTTGACGTATTCCTCAGCCATGAGCCCGCCGATGGATGTCCCGAACCAGACGTTGGCGAGGTACATCATGACGAGCGCGAGCAGGAAGTTTGGTGTCGCGATGCCGAGGAGGCCGAGGAACGTCAGCCCGTAATCGCCCCAGCTATACTGGTGCATGGCCGAGTAGATGCCGATCGGGAACGCGATCAGCCACGTCACAATAATGGTCGCGAACGAGACCAGGATCGTGAAGAACAGCCGGTCGCCAATGATTTTGTTGACCGGCAACTCGTAGGCGAACGAGTACCCGAGATCGCCCTGCAGCAGCCCAGCGACCCAGACGAAATAGCGCTCCACCGGGTGCTTATCGAACCCGTATTCCTTCTTCAGGAATTCGATCTGGCTCTTGTCGACCTTTTCGCCAGCCGCTTCGAGCTCGGCGACGTAGCTTTCGAAGTAATCGCCCGGCGGCAGTTCGATGATCGTGAAGACGAGCGCGCTGATCAAAAACAGCGTCGGGATCATCAAGAGGATGCGCCGGAAGATGTAGCTCAGCATCGCGTGCGCCTCCGGCCGCTAAGGCTTCGTCGGCGCGCCGGTCGCACGCGTGAACAACGACTTGTTCGTGTTGGCGTCGGACGCGCGGACCGCTGACTTCTTGTCGGCGCCTTCGATCCAGAACGTGTCGGGATGGTAGATGCCGAAGAAGGCACCGGGTTCGTAAGCGTAGATGCCC
>JBCBXS010000313.1:0-3403 GCA_039816475.1 Pseudomonadota bacterium
CGTTCGCTTGGATTATTATCCTCTTTGATGCACGAAGATGAGACCCCGGGGCTCTTCAATAAATATCTGTATGAACTGACCAGCCGCAGTTTCCAAGAATCGTGGGCGGGAATTGACCGTTCCAATCCACTTTTCGTCCGGGAAGAAAAGTTCACAGACTATCGTGTCCGTCGCTCGCTTCGTCTTATGCAGCAGCAATTCACCGAGACGATCGGCATGGAAGAATTGGCGCGGCAATCGGGGCTCTCACGCCCCCATTTCTTCTCGCTTTTCAAGAAGCAGATGGGCGTCTCGCCCAACATTTACCTGAACACCCTGCGCACCGAGCGGGCGATTCGGGAGCTTGTGACGACGAATAAGTCGGTGACGGATATAAGCACCGATCTCGGTTTTTCCTCCCAGGCGAGCTTTACCCGGTTTTTTGCCTCGAACGTCGGCATCCCACCGAGCGAATACAGGCGTGTGGGTTTCTCCACTTAAATGGAAACTCATTGCAGCCGTTAAGGTCAGGGTAACAAATCAAACGCCACGGTTGTTGCCGTTGGGGATGCGTTGCGCCGGCTTTTCACAAGCGGGTGCAAAGGGATTGAGCGTCTGATCAGTTCTTGCCCGGCGCCTCGGCCGTTTTCGGATCGGTCGCCATTTGGTCAGACTTTCAGGTACGCCCGGCCACCCGGCCGCCGCCTATAGTTTTCGGGTTCGCAGTCAATTCGCCTTCTCTGAGGCTTCGGAGCCCTCCGCCGGCGAAGCGGAGCGTGCGGCTCCGGCGCAATGGAGCCCGAACCGCAGTGAGAGACTTCGCGCGGCGACATCCGATCTGGACCTGGGTCATCGCGCTCGCAATCGCGGTGCTGCTCTGGATGATCTTTGCCGTCTGGCCGAAGTGGCTCGTCGAGATCATCGGACGGAAGAAGGTCTTCCTTAACGCGCTGTTCAACGGCGTCACGCTCGGAGGGCTCTATTTCCTCGTCGCGAGCGGCTTCACCCTCATTTTCGGCCTAATGCGCAACGTCAATCTCGCGCACGGCTCGCTTTATCTGCTCGGCGGCTACATCGGCTACTACGTCGCCAGCGCGACCGGCTACTGGCTGCTCGCGTTTCCCGTCGCATTCATCCTCGTCGCAGCCTTCGGGATCGTCCTGCAGGTGCTCGTCTTCCAGCGCATGGAGGGCCAGGAACTCAGACAGACGCTGGTGACAATCGGTCTCTCGATCGTGCTCGCCGATCTGATGCTTTGGACCATGGGTGGTGACTTCTTCAACATCTCGCCGCCGTCGTGGCTAAGCGGACCGGTGCAGACGTTCTTCGTGACGGCGCAGCGGTCGAACGGCGACCTCGTTTTCATGAAATATCCGATGGTGCGCCTTGTGATCTTCGCGGCCTCCGTCGTGATCGGGATCGCGATGTGGCTGATCCTGAATCGGACGCAGATCGGAATGATGATCCGAGCCGGCGTGGATGATCGCGATATGCTCTCGGCGACGGGCGCCCGCGTCCAGCTCGTGTTCGTCGGTGTGTTTGCCTTTGGCGCAGGCCTCGCGGGGATCGCGGGCGTGGTCGGGGGCACGTTCCAATCCATCGCGCCGGGCGAAGACGTCCGCTTCCTGCTCGCGTCTCTCGTCGTTGTGATCGTTGGCGGCATGGGGTCGATCCCGGGTGCAGCCCTTGGCGCGCTGCTGATCGGCCTCGCCGAACAGTTCGGATCGGTCTACGTGCCGACATACGCCGTCGTGCTCACGTTCCTGATTATGGTCGTCGTGCTCGCTTTCCGGCCGCAAGGCCTCTTGGGGAGGGCGTAGACGATGGCTTCAATCGACGCTGGACTTGGTCGCGAACCGATCGCTGTCGGATGGCCTGCTGCCGTTCCGATGCCCTATGTCGTGCTCGCGGTGATCCTGCTGATCATGCCGCTGTTCGCGAGTGATTTCGTCCTGTTCCAGATCTTCGGCTGGACCTTCATCCTCGGCATGATCGCGCTCAGCCTGATGTTCCTTGCAGGCTACGCCGGCATGGTCAGCCTCGCTCAGATGTCGATCGCGGGGCTCGCCGGCTACATGGTCGCGATCTTCGGCGAGAGCGCGATTTCCAACATCAGCCTCGGCTGGCCCTGGTACATCTCCATTCCGATCGCGCTCGCCATCGCCGTGCTGTTTGCAACAGCCATTGGCTGGCTCGCGGTCAGGACCGAGGGCATCTACACGATCATGATCACGCTGGCGATGGCGTCGGCGTTCTTCTATTTCACGCGCCAGAACTACGCGATCTTCAATGGCTTCTCGGGCTTCAACGGTGTGCTGCCGCCGAATGTGTTCGGCGTGGATTGGCGTGGGCCGAGCGCGTTTTATTACCTGACGCTGTTCTGGGCGACGGTCTGGTTTCTGGTCGTCCTCTACATCTCGCGCGCGCCGTTCGGTCTCGCTTTGCAGGGCATCCGCGACAACCCGCGGCGGATGGCGGCGATCGGCTATAACGTCACCGCGCATCGGGTGGCGGCCTATTCGTTCTCGGCTTTGATCGCAGGTATTGGCGGTATCTTGCTCACATGGCAGTCGGCGCAGATCTCGCCGGGTACAGCCGGTATCGGCCCTGTCATCGACATCCTGATTATCGCGGTGATCGGCGGGCTCAGGCATCCGATCGGCCCGTTCATCGGTGCGTTTCTCTATGTGCTGCTGAAGACCTTCGCCGTTGACGTGCTGCTCTCGGTCGGCCTGTCAGGTGACCGTTTCCAGTTGCTCATCGGGCTCGGCTTTCTCGCCGTTGTCTTCTTCTCGCCGGACGGCCTCCTCGGCCTCTGGGAAAAGTTCCAGACTTACCGCAAGCGCGACCGTCTGCTTGATGCGGGAGGGCGCGACCTATGAGTGAGGCGCTGGCGACCTCCGATCGGCTCAAGGCGACGGGCACGGAGAACGCGCTTCAGTTGCGCGGGCTCTCGAAGCGCTTCGGCGCGCTCGAAGCGCTGGCGGACATCGATGTTTCGATCAAGCCCGGTGAGCGCCGTGCGGTACTCGGGTCGAACGGCGCGGGCAAGACCACACTCTTCAACTGCATCACCGGCGACTTTCTGCCGACGACGGGTTCGATCCGTTTCTTCGGCGAGGATATCACGCAGTTTCCGGCGCACGAGCGGATCCGACGCGGGCTGCGGCGCACCTACCAGATCTCACTCCTGTTCTCGGGCCTTTCGGTGCTCGACAACATTTATCTGTCCTGCCGTGGCGTCTCCCGCGCGCGCTTCTCGATGTTCCGTCCGCGCCGCAACGATGCAGTGATGGCAAGTGCGATCGATCTGATGCGTGTCGTGCATCTGGAAGACAGCCAGGACACGCTGGTCTCTGAGTTGTCCTATGGGCAGCAGCGCCAGCTTGAGATCGCCATGGCGCTTTCCGGCGCACCGCGCTTC
>JBCBXS010000314.1:0-3403 GCA_039816475.1 Pseudomonadota bacterium
CGGACGACCCGAAGCTCGTCGAAAAGCTTGAAGGTAGCGGCATCAAAATCCGCGCACGCCCGACGGAAGAGGAGATGCCATCGCTGCTCTCTTATCTGTTCTCGTGGTTCCCGATCATCCTGCTCATCGCGCTCTGGATCTACCTGATGCGCCAGATGCAGTCCGGCTCAGGGCGGGCGATGGGCTTTGGCAAGTCGAAGGCAAAGCTTCTGACGGAGCGGCACGGTCGCGTGACGTTCGATGACGTCGCCGGCGTCGACGAAGCCAAGGGTGACCTGCAGGAGATCGTCGAGTTTCTTCGCGACCCGCAGAAGTTCCAGCGGCTCGGCGGCCGCATCCCGCGTGGCGCATTGCTCGTCGGACCTCCGGGCACCGGTAAGACGCTTATCGCGCGCGCTGTTGCCGGCGAAGCCAACGTGCCGTTCTTCACGATCTCGGGGTCTGACTTCGTCGAGATGTTCGTCGGCGTCGGCGCAAGCCGCGTCCGCGATATGTTCGAGCAGGCCAAGAAGAACGCGCCGTGCATTATCTTCATCGACGAGATCGACGCGGTCGGTCGTCACCGTGGCGCCGGTCTTGGCGGCGGTAACGACGAACGCGAACAGACGCTCAACCAGCTCCTCGTCGAGATGGATGGCTTTGAGGCCAACGAAGGCATCATCATCATCGCGGCAACCAACCGGCCTGACGTGCTCGACCCGGCGTTGCTGCGCCCAGGCCGCTTCGACCGCCAGATTACGGTCCCGAACCCGGATGTCTCTGGTCGCGAGAAGATCCTCAAGGTCCACATGCGGAAGGTGCCGCTGGCACCCGACGTCGACCCCAAGGTGATTGCCCGCGGCACACCCGGCTTCTCCGGCGCCGACATCGCAAACCTCGTCAACGAAGCAGCGTTGCTTGCCGCGCGTCGCAACAAGCGGCTCGTCACGCAGACCGAGTTCGAGGACGCCAAGGACAAAGTCATGATGGGGGCGGAACGCCGCTCCATGGCGATGACCGAGGAAGAGAAGCTCGCGACGGCGTATCACGAGGCCGGCCATGCGCTCGTCAACCAGCTCGTCGAAGGCAACGATCCGCTCCACAAGGTCACCATCATTCCGCGCGGCCGCGCGCTCGGCGTGACCATGAGTTTGCCGGAGCGCGACAAGCTCTCGTACTCGAAAGAGTGGTGCCAGGCGCGTCTTGCCATGACCTTCGGCGGTCGCGTCGCCGAGCAGGTGATCTACGGCAAAGAGCATCTGAACACAGGCGCTGCGAGCGATATCCAGCAGGCGACCAACATCGCCAAGCGTATGGTCACGGAATGGGGCATGAGCGAAAAGCTCGGCCCGCTGCTCTATTCCGAGAACCAGCAGGAGGTTTTCCTCGGCCACTCGGTGACGCAGCAGCAGAACATGAGTGAAGAGACCGCGCGTCTGATCGACGAGGAAGTCCGTCGCTTCGTCACCGAAGGTTACGATCGCGCGTGGGACGTAATCTCGAACAACCGCGATAAGCTTGAGGCGATCACGCAGGCGCTGATGGAGTACGAGACGATTTCGGGCGCCGAGTGCGATACTGTCATGCGCGGCGAGAAGATCGATCGTCCGGACGACGACGAGGCACCGTCTGGCCCGGTCGGCTCGGCCGTCCCGTCAGCCGGCGCCATCCGCCCCAACCGCGGCGACGCGCCCGACACCGGCGGCATGGACCCGCAACCGGCCTAAACTGCGGCGGGGTCGTATTCTGAAGTTAGAGCGGCCGGTCGCATGGCGATCGGCCGTTTTGCTGTCGGGAGACGCGGCTTAGCGTGAGCGGCTGGCCGTCAGACCAGTTCGGCAAGGACGCATTTGAGCAGACCGGCGGGGACGCGTTTTTCAAGCGCGCCATGGGCTTTGGCGACGTCACCGCTTTCGAGCGTGCCGCACTGTTCGAAGACGGCGTGGATCGCGTCGAGGTCGGCCGGCTCGAGGTCTGCGATCTGGTCCACGGTGAGTGCGCCCTTTTCGATTAATTCGGCACAGTCGCCGTAGACCGCGTCGACATCGACGCCGCGGCGCTCTGCAATCGCGTCGACGGATTGGCCGGCCTGGAGCGCTGCGCGGGTGTCGTCGATGCCGCCGGCGGCGACCCCACCCGAACTCTGACCGCCCTGTCCGACGAACGCCGTGACGGCTGCAATCAACGCATCGCCGTATCGCTGGATCTTGGTTTTGCCGAGCCCGATGATGTCAGCGAGACCGTCGCGGGTCGTCGGTTGTTTCTCCGCAAGCTCCGCGAGCGTGCGGTCATGGCAGATCACGTACGGCGGCACGCTTGCCTCCCGCGCGAGGTCGGTGCGCACGGCCCGCAATGCATCGAACAACGCGCGATGTTCTGCCGGGACGGTGTCTGCGGAGGCCTTGTTGCGCCGCTGCGCCCGTGCCGCGCGCGATCCGTTGCCGGCTGGCCGTCCGCGGCGGATCATGAACGTTTCTTCGCCGCGAAGCAGCGGCCGCGCCGAGGGCGTCAGTTGCAGCGTCTGATGCCCCTCGGCGTCCTGTTCGATATAGCCGCGCGAGAGCAATTGCCGGAAGACACCGCGCCATTCCTGCGGGTCGACGTCGGCCCCGATGCCGAAGACGGAGAGCTGGTCATGACGGTTCTGCACAATGCGCGCGTCTGATTTCCCCGCGAGCACATTCAGCAGATACGTGACGCCAAAGCGCTCCTCGGTCCGGAAGATCGCCGACAACGCCTTTTGGGCAAGCACCGTGCCGTCAACGGTTTCGGGGGTCTGCAGGCAGTTGTCACAGTTGCCGCACGGTTCGCTGCCGGTTTCGCCG
Organism: Pseudomonadota bacterium; assembly: GCA_039816475.1. Lineage (GTDB taxonomy): Bacteria > Pseudomonadota > Alphaproteobacteria > Rhizobiales > Hyphomicrobiaceae > JBCBWG01. The sequence continues at coordinate 2,805 of JBCBXS010000314.1, forward strand.
AAGTAGGCGAGTAAGATCTGGCGTCGGCACGTCGCCGCCTCGCAGAGCCCGATCAGTGCGTCAAGTTTCTGGCGCTGCACGCGCTGGAACGCCTCGGGACCATCGGAGCGGTCGATCCATTGCCGCTGCTGAATGAGGTCCTGGAAGCCGTAGACCATCCATGCGTTCGAGGCGCCGCCATCGCGGCCGGCACGGCCCGTCTCCTGATAATAGGCCTCAATGGATTTCGGCAGGCTCAGGTGGGCGACGAAACGCACGTCCGGTTTGTCGATGCCCATGCCGAACGCAATCGTCGCGACAACGATCATCCCGTCCTCGGCGAGGAACCGCGATTGCGTTTTCGCGCGCACATCGGCTGGAAGGCCTGCGTGATAGGCGAGCGCGTTGCGGCCCTTCTTGTTCAGCCAGGCCGCGGTCTCCTCAGTCTGCTTACGCGAGAGGCAGTAGACGATGCCGGCGTCTTTCGGATGCTCGGTTTCGATGAACCGCCAGAGCTGTTCGCGCGCGCCGACCTTTCCGCTCTCGGCGATCGTGTAACGGATGTTCGGCCGGTCGAAGCTTGCAACGAACTGATGCGCCTTCTCGAGGAGCCTCGAGAA
>JBCBXS010000315.1:0-3395 GCA_039816475.1 Pseudomonadota bacterium
CTTGAACGGCGACAGGCCCGCGTACTCGCGGCCCTTCTTCTTTAGCTGCACGCGTCGGCCAACGACCGCGCTCACCGGAATTCGGGCGCGGATCTCATCGAGAAGGTGCTGCGAAAAACGCAAAGGACTGCGGCTCCAGCGGACAGGTCGCGCCGAAGTCTGATCTGATTCGCAGGGTCGAAAGCTGGGCCGATCGGGCAGGGGCCCCGAAACGGTCCCCGCAATTCACACCAGCGACGTGCTCGATCTCAGGTTCCGCGAAGTGCCGCGGCTCTATCCTATCGTCGACCGAAGCCGGATGGGCGGCGGCGGTTGCCCCAAGCCGGCTTTGAAGCTTTGCCCGTGCGGTCGAACCGGTGTGTGACCTGCTGTGCTGCCATGCGCTTTTCGAGCGCCGGGTCGTCAAGAACGCGCTCTCGCTTATCGCCGAACTCGGGCCCGTAGGCGTTGGGGCCTTCTTCGCCCTGAGCTTTCACCGCGTAAATGAAGATCGCGAAGAACAGCGCACGCACCATGCGTAGCGCCCACGTCTCGATGATCTCGTGCATCGCGGAGTTGCCGCGCTCGAACTGAACGAGGCTCGGGTCCATGGTGCAGGCGTAGGCAAACGCGACGAGGAACATTAGCGGCAGGAACCACAGCCCCGCCGATCCGGTATCCTTCATCCGTCGCGTAAAGACGCAGAACTGCATCCAGAGCATCGCGTAGAGCGAGATCGTCTGCCAGTTGAGGCCAAGCGGAATGTCGTTGTGTTTGATGTCGGCGAAAACATAGAGGTGGCCCATCGCGAGCAGGAACGACAGCAGGACGAAGCCGACCTGCGAAAGTCGCCCCATCGGGCTCAGAAGTGCGATGATGAAGTAGTGTGGTAGCGCCACGACCCGCGCCCTCCCCAAGTCGAACCGACATCAGGGACGCTAGCTGCGAAGGTTTCACAAACGGTTTGGCGACGGACGAAATTTGCGTGGGAACACGTATGTTCTACCAATGTTCCACGTGAAACGCAGGGCGCGTCGGACTTGGATTTGTGGAACTGCGGCGCTGATCCTCGGACGCCAGCCTTCGGTGGCCTGCAATCGCGCTAGAGGGATGGGCGAGGTCGCCGGTGTCTCAGCCGCTCAGCTTGGCCTTCACGGCGCCGCTCGCCTTTCCGAAGTCCATCCGGCCGACGTACCGCTCCTTCAGCGCGCCCATGACGCGGCCCATGTCCTTAAGCCCCGATGCGTTAAGCTCCTCGATCACTTCGGCCACGGCGGCGGCTGTCTCGTCGGCCGACATCTGCTGCGGCATGAACTCTTCGATGATCGCGATCTCGGCTTCTTCCTTCTCGACGAGATCGCCCCGGTCGGCATCCTTGTAGGTCGCAACGGACTCCTTTCGCTGCTTCACCATCTTCTGGAGCAACGACAGGATCTCGTCGTCGCCGACCTTCTCGACGCCGGTGGACTGGCCGCTGCTGTCGACGCGGGCTGCAATATCCCGGTCCTTAATGGCAGCACTCATCAGCCGCAGCGTTCCGAGACGCGCCTTATCGCCGGACTTCATCGCGTCCTTGGTTGCGGCGAGGATCCGATCCCGCATCTGCAAAACCCTCTTCAAGCTCTGTTGGCCGCGCCGGACACCTGGGGGTCTGCCCGCGTTGACCGGTGTGTTTGCTTTTCTTATCTGACGCCGAAGCGCGATGCACGCGCCGGTCTGCGATCGCACGAGGGCTGAGGAATATGGCTGACACAAACGGGTCCGGGGCAGGGGTAGACGGCTGGGCCAAGCCAAAGAAAACCGGATGTCTCGTACTCGCCGACGGACGCGTTTTCTACGGCGAAGGTGTCGGCGCGACGGGTCATGCAGTCGGCGAGGTCTGCTTCAACACGGCGATGACCGGGTATCAGGAGATCCTGACCGACCCGAGTTACGCCGGCCAGATTATCCTCTTCACCTTCCCGCACATCGGGAATGTCGGCGCCAACCCGGACGACATCGAGACAACGAACCTCGCGGCAACCTCCGGCGTGCGCGGTTGCGTTCTCCGCGGCGACGTCACGGCGCCATCGAACTACCGATCGGAGACGACACTACCGCAATGGCTTACTCAACGCGGCATCGTCAGCATCGCCGGTCTCGACACGCGTGCCCTGACGGCCGGTATCCGCGAGCAGGGCTACATCAACGCCGTAATTGCCCACGATCCGGACGGCAACTTCGATATCGACGCGCTGCGCGAAGAGGCAGCTGCTTGGCCGGGTCTCGACGGCATGGACCTCGTCCCGGGGGTGACCAGCGGTCAGACCTACGAGTGGGATGAGATGCGCTGGGTCTGGGGCGAAGGGTTTCCGGATCTCTCCGATCCGGAGTTCCACGTCGTCGCCGTCGATTACGGTATGAAGCGCAATATCCTGCGGTGTCTCGCGACGGCCGGCTGTAAGGTGACGGTCGTGCCTGCAAAGACGTCAGCCGAAGACATCCTCGCGCGGAAGCCCGACGGCATTTTCCTGTCGAACGGCCCGGGCGATCCGGCCGCAACGGGCGCTTATGCGGTCGACCAGATCAGAGCGCTGATCGCGAGCGGCCTGCCGGTCTTCGGCATCTGCCTCGGCCATCAGATGCTGGCCCTCGCACTCGGCGCCAAGACCGTGAAGATGCATCAGGGCCATCATGGCGCGAACCATCCGGTGAAGGATCACACGACCGGCAAGGTCGAGATCACATCCATGAACCACGGGTTCGCCGTCGACGGGAATACGTTACCATCCGGTGTCACGGAAACGCACGTATCGCTGTTTGACGGCAGTAATTGCGGGATCGTTCTCGACGGCAAGCCGGTCTTCTCGGTCCAGTACCACCCGGAGGCGAGCCCAGGACCGCAGGACAGCCACTATCTGTTCACGCGGTTTGCGAACCTGATGCGGACGGCGCGCGGCGCTGAACTGGTCGCTGAGGCCTGATCGCCAACACTTGCGTGGATCGGTTGCGGCCGTTCTGCCGTTCTGACTGCAGGGCGCGCCGCTCATTTCGCAGAGGTTCGCCGCATCAGTACCCGGAGGCGGACCATGCGATTGAGGCACAAGACTTGGCGTGGCGGCATCGGCCTTTCGGTCTTGGCCGTTGGTCTCGTGTCACTTGCAACCGCGCCCTTGGCTTTGCGGCTTGCAACGCCCGAGCGCGGCGTTGATCTCAATGCGCTCTGTCCTGACATCGCTGATGGGGCGGCGCGCGTCTGGCTGCCGTCTTCGGTGGCCCCCGCGCTCGTCGACCAGATCGCGGCGGCCGATATCATTCTGATCGGCGAGCTGCACGACAGCGCACTGCACCACCAGGTCCAGGCGTGCGTGCTGAAGCGCTCGGCCCAATCAAATAAGCCGCCGCGATCTGGTCGACGAGGGCCGGCGCTGCCGAAG
>JBCBXS010000316.1:0-3389 GCA_039816475.1 Pseudomonadota bacterium
GTTTCCTGTCGAACCGCGCCGGCGGCGTCCTCGGCGGCATTTCCACTGGCCAGGACATCGTCGTCCGGTTTGCTGTCAAGCCGACGTCGTCGATCCTGACGCCGCGCAAGACGATCGACCGCTTGGGCGAGGAACGCGATTTGATCACAAAGGGTCGCCATGACCCTTGCGTCGGCATCCGTGCCGTCCCGGTCGGCGAAGCAATGATGGCCTGCGTGCTCGCCGATCACTTCCTGCGGGCCCGGGCGCAGACGGGCCAGGCCTGAACGCGCGGATGCATTGACGTGAGGCGGCATAGCGGTGCCGCCACGGAGCTTGCGAAGCTGAAGGACAGACCATGGCCTCGCCCCTCGATCCCGTGAAAGCCCTCGTCTTTGATGTCTTTGGCACGTGCGTTGACTGGCGCGGCACGCTCACGCGCGAGCTTCATTCGTTCGGCCGGTCCCGCGGCATCACGCATGACTGGGAGGCCTTCGCCGACGAATGGCGCGGTCTCTACCAGCCGTCGATGGAGCGTATCCGGCGTGGCGAACGTCCGTTCGTCATCCTCGACACGCTGCACATGGAGAACCTGCGCACCTTGGTTGATCGCCACGATCTGCCAATCGTCGGCGAGGCGGACTTCGCGCACCTCAATCGCATTTGGCACCGGCTGGAGCCGTGGCCCGATGTGATCGAAGGGCTTTACCGGCTCAAGCGCCGCTTCATTATCGCAACGCTCTCGAATGGCAACATCGGGCTGATGGTGCGTATGGCCAAACACGCAAACCTGCCGTGGGACACGATCCTTGGCGCCGAAGTCACACGCGCCTACAAGCCGGAACCGCAGGCGTATCTCGGAACCGTCGAAGCGCTCAATCTTGCGCCAGAGAACGTCATGCTCGTCGCCGCGCACAACGATGATCTGAAAGCCGCGGCCGAGCAGGGGCTCAAGACGGCGTTTGTTGCCCGCCCGACTGAGTATGGGCCGGCCCAGACCAAAGACCTGACCGCAGCAGCGCCCTGGGACATCGTCACCGACACGTTTGGCGGCGTCGCCGATGCCCTCGGCTGCCCGCGCTAGCGGCAGCCTAGCTAGCCTGATGGCGCCGGTTCTGCTGGGGTATGGGCGCTCAGCCAGGCCCGCCTGAAGATGGTCGGAGTGGCAGGATTCGAACCTGCGACCCCCTCGTCCCGAACGAGGTGCGCTACCAGACTGCGCCACACTCCGACGCGTGCCGGACATGCCGGCGCGGGAAGCTGGTGTATAGCCACGGCCTCAGCCCCGCGCAAGCAGCAGACCTCCGTTGGATAAAGCGCACCGAAAGCGCCACCGCCGGCAAACCTTTATCTCTTTCGCGTGCGCCGGCGCTTATAATGATCACTCAGCGGCGGATGTGCCCGTCCGGAGCGATGACGGGCTCCGCTGATAGACCTTTCTGAATGTCTCGTTGAACGAACGCACACTGCCGAAGCCGGCTTGAATGGCGATTTCGGACAGGGGTCTGTCGGTGCTGTTCAAAAGTCGCTTGGCGCGCTGAACCCGCAAGCTGATCGCAACCTGCGCCGGCGACGCGCCCAGATGCTCGGCGAACAATCGTGACAAGTGGCGGCTGCCGATGCCAAGCCGGTCCGCCATCTCGTCGACCCCGTGCGCATCGAGGAACCCCTCTTCGATAATACGCAGCGCGCGATCGACCGTCGCGCGCGTCCCCCGCCACGCCGGACAGAACGGAGCTGTCTCGGGGCGACATCGCAAACACGGGCGGAACCCGAGCCGTTCAGCCTCGGCCGCACTGCGCACGAATACGATATTCTTACGCTGCGGCATGCGCGCCTTGCAGACCGGCCTGCAATAGATGCCCGTCGTCTTCACCGCGACGAAGAACGCCCCGTCGAAGCGCGCGTCGCGCGTCTGCATGGCCTGCCAGCACTCATCGTCATCGAACATAACCGTTCCGTCGCATGTTTTGGCGTCGCGGTCTCGGCGCCCATCAGGACCATTTCCGTTTTCCGCCACCCAGGACCAGCGGAATCCGGACGCGATCAAATCCGCATGCTCGCAATCGCACTGAGCGCCATGGCACCACGCCGGCCAAGCAACGGCGACTGAAAGGGACTGCCGCGATGTCTGGCGAACCGACGATCAAGACGACGTTCCTCTGTGAAGCCCGCATTCCGCTGGAGGTTCCGATCGATTCCGGGACCTCACCGGAAGGCCAGCGCATGGTCTTCGTCGTCAAGCAGGGCACTGTCACAGGGCCGCGGCTGAACGGAAAAGTCTTGGGCGGGTCCGGTGCCGACTGGGCGCGGATCAGGCCCGATCGATCGGGCGCGCTTGATGTTCGCTTCAACATCGAGACCGACGACGGCGCGATCCTCTACTGCGCGTGGTTGGGCATCATGCAGTTCGCCGCCCCTGACGCGGAGTACGCACTCGACTTTGCAAAGCCCGACGATCCAGCCGGCGCCTCCCGTTACTACTTTCGGTCGTCGCCACGCTTCGAGACCGGGGACGCACGTTACGCGTGGCTCAACACAAAAGTCTGCGTCTGCAAATCGCGAACGGGCAACGGCGGCGTCATCCACCAGATCTTCGTCGTCGAATGAGGGTGTCGACCGCCGCTTGTCGGTCAGCAGAAGGAGACTGCGCGATGGACACCGCGCCCTACGGCGATCCGGACACCTTCATCAAGCTGAGGGATTGCAGCCTGCCCTATTGGAAGATCGGTCGAGGCCCCGCACTCGTGTTCGTCCACGGCTGGCCGCTCGACAGTCGGACCTGGCGAGCGAGCGTCGCAGCTTTGAAAGACAGCTTTACATGTCACCTGATCGACCTGCCCCGTTCCGGGCGCTCCAAGTGGCGCGACGACACCCGGATTGGTGTTCGAGCCTACGGCGACATCCTGTTCGAGGCGGTCCGGCAGATGGACCTCGACGATCGTCCGTTCGGGTTGGTGGGTCAGAACACCGGCGGCTCCTACGCGCGTCTCGCGGCAGCCCGCGTTCCCGAGCGCATCACAGGTCTCGTACTCGGCAACACCGAGGCACCGCATCGCCATAGCCTATTCCTGAGAGTGCTGTTTCTGCTCGGCAAGGCTCCAGGTCTCGAGACGATCCTGCGCACAACGCTGCGTATGCGGCTTGGCCGGTCCAGCCTGCTCCTGATGGCGGGCCGCCATCGCGAACACCTGCACGGCCCGTTCACCGACCTTTTCATCCGGCCGCTTGTGGAAGACCGCGCCAGATTGAAAGGCGCCGCCGACGTCCTCCGTGCCATCCGCGTGACGGACTTCGATATTCTGCGCGAGGCCCATGGAAAGATCGCGGCACCCGTTCGCCTCGTGTGGGGCCCTTCCGATGTCTGGTTCACCAAGCGCGCCGCCGAACACATGCTCGCGGAGTTCGCA